>JAILDS010000274.1 GCA_024689165.1 Clostridia bacterium | reverse complement strand
GAACGAAGGCTTTGTCCCGGAGAAGCTCAGTCACGGCGTGCACCACGTTTTTTCAAAGGACGGCGCGCGTTACGAGCTGCACTTCGGCATTCCCGGAATGCCGTCGGGTGAGGCGGGGGAGCGGTGCAGCGTGTATTTTTCGGACCTCATCGAAAAGTCCGTCCTAAAAGATACTTCCTTCGGACGGCTGCGCGTCCCGTCAGATTTTCACCATGGGCTGATACTGCTGCTGCACACGGCCCATCACCTGACGAACAGCGGCGTCGGGCTGCGCCATCTTTGCGACTGGGCAGTCTTCCGCGCAAGCCTCGATGATGAAGAATACAACAGGGTTTTCAAAGCGCCGCTGTCGGATATCGGGCTGTGGAAGTTCGCCGGGTGCCTTGACGAGATATGCAGGCGATATCTGTTCCGCGATGCCGCCTGCGGCAGGATCCCGGACGGAGCCGACACGACGGATGACACGGCGGAGGCTCTGCTGAATGACTTTTTTGCCGGCGGGAACCTCGGGCAGAAGGATCCCGACCGGAGCCGTGAAGCGTATATGATAACCTCGGGGCACGAAAACAGAACGAAGCCCGGCAGGGCGCTCGCGCTCATGACCGACATGGTGCGCCAGAAATGGCCGGCTTCAAACCGGTTCGCCGTTCTCATCCCGGTCGGCGTCGTTTTTTTCGGCGTACGTTACCTCGCACTCGCTTCGGTCGGCAAAAGACCCGCTTTGCGTCTTAAAAAATACGTTTCCGCCGCCGACGAGCGCGACGGATTATACGCAAAACTGGAGCTGTTTTGCCGCGAATGAGTCATTGTGACGAATTTTTTAGAGAATCTTACAAAAATTTTTGCTTTTTTGATGTTTACAAATCGGTTTTCTTGTATTATTATTGTTGCCGTATGAGTGGAATGGCGGCATGATGACCCAGAACAATTCCGCATGCCCGCAGTTTTGATCGTTTCACGGCAGTGTTGTTTTTTCAGAGTTTATCCCAAAGGTTGTTTGAATGGCAAAACAATACGTTAAACCCACCATTGCTTTTCAGAAATTGAGCACGAACACCGGCCTTTCGGCAGGGTGCTCGATGCTTTCGTCTTTTCCGGAGTTTTCCTGCGCCATCGAGATACCGGAATGGGGCGAGACGGTGTTCACCGAAAGCAACTGCGACTGGTCAAACGACGACTTTTACGTCTGCTACCACGTGCCCACGGCCGGCAGCAACGTTTTCAGCTCCTGAAGAGGTTTAGTCAGCAGAGGATTTATGAAAAGGGATCTTTTGATCGCGCTTGCATTGTTTATTACCGTCGCCGCAGTCTTTTCGGGCTGCGGCGGCGTTTCGCACGGAGGGGACGACGAGTCGACTCTGCCCGGTGAAACGACCTTGCAGGGTGGAACGACCGCGCCGGGAGAAACGCAAACGCCGGGCGGGACGACCGCGCGCACGGACGACGCGACTGTCAGTTCCGCGACGGCTTATACTCCCGACCCGGGCGATCCGCTCCGGCTGACCGACGATATATTTATAACCGAAGTCTTTTCTTACAGCGGCGCATACGTCGAGGACGGGCAGGACGAGCAGTGCGATAATATCTGCGCAGTCAGGCTTCGCAACGATTCCGCTACGCATTATGAGTATCTGCGTTTCACGCTTGAGACGACCGGCGGGTCGTACTCCTTCACCGTTTCAACGCTTTTTGCCGGCGCGGAACTGACTGTCCTCTGCAATGAGCGTTCCGCTTATACGAGCTCCGAAGTGGTTTCGAGCGAGGTCGACGTCGTCGTTCCGTGGGAGACTGCGCCGAGCGTCCACACCGAGTCGCTCGAGATCACGTACACTGACGGTTTCGTCAACGTCAGAAATAAAACCGAAGCTCAGCTCAGCGACGTTTACGTCTATTATAAAGCGAAGGACGATCGCGGCTGGTTCGGCGGCATAACGTACCGCGTCCCCTTCGGGGATATACCCGCCGGAGAGATCGTCCAGCAGAGAGCCGAACACCTGAAGCTCGGCACTACAGAGATCGTTTTCGCCACTTATGCCGACTAAGACCTATTCGTTCGGCGGCTTCGCTGTGAGGATAAACTCCGAAGAGCCCATAGCCGACTCGGGCTTTTTTCCGCTTTTCCGAATCCCGGATGACTCCGGGGCGGACTATACGGTCGAAGTCAGGCGTCAGGAGCTGCCTTCCTCCGACGGAGCGGTCGTTTTTGACGGCGGCCACAGGAAAACGGCTCTACGCGGCGGGACCGTTTACGCCTTTACCTGCTTTTCGGACACCGACAGGCCCGAAAAGACGCCGTACGCGTGCGAGGTCCGTTCCGGCGCGGATATAACCCTTTATATAGATTATGACGGTC
>JAILDS010000269.1 GCA_024689165.1 Clostridia bacterium | reverse complement strand
TGTTTTCATTGGACCAGGTCAGCGTGTAGCTCGTATCTTCGGCAAGCGTCGTGCCTGCGGCGGACTTGACGGTCACCGTCGGCTTCTGCACAGCGCCGTTGTAGGTAAAGCTCGTCGCCGACAGCGTCACGTTCGCCGCGACAAGGGCCAGATCGGTAGTCCTGAGGGTCTTGCTGGCGGTGCCGTCGTGATGACCGCCGTAGGCGGTCACGGTGACCGTATAAGTCCCGGGTTTCTTGCAGCCGGCAGAATACTCCACCGTGTAGCTCGTGCCCTCCTTGAGCGCAGTCCCCGCGGCGTTTTTGACCGTTACGGTAGGCTTCTGGACCGCGCCGTTGTAGGTGAAGCTCGTTGCCGACAGCGTCACTCTCGAAGCGGCGAGGGGCTGTTTTTTTATCGTGTAGGTCTTTTCGACCGAGCCGTTATAGCCCTCGCCCGCCGCGGTCACGGTCACGGTGTAAGTACCGGGCGCCTTACTCGACGCGTTCGACCATACGAGCGTATAATCCGTACCTTCGGCAAGCGCGTCGCCGGCGGCGTTCTTAACGGCGACTGTCGGCTTCTGCACCGCGCCGTTGTAAGTGAACGTCTCCGCCGACAGGGTCACGTTCGCCTCCGTAAGCTCCTCGGTTTCGGAGGGGCCAAGCATCGCGGGCACGCTCAGCAGCCTCATGGCCGGTCTGACACCAAAGATACTATCGCAGAAGTCCGAGGTTGTCTGTCCGATCGGGTATATACCACAGGAATACTCAAACGACTCCGACGCGCTTCGCAGCCACCACGGGGAATTCCCTCCTATCACGTAAACGCCCTGACATTTCGCGTAGTCGGTAGCGGCGGCAGAACGCGACGGATCTGCCCTGCCGTTGCCGGAGAAGCCGTAGCTTTCGTTCATCGCCTCAGAGTATGAAAGAACGAAAACCTTATCGAACGTGCTTTCGGCGTCATATTCGGGGTGCTCGCCGGAGGATTCGCTGTTGTCCAGCTCGACGTCGCCGCGGATATCCGCCCTTTCGTCGTCGGTGAACGCCGTATCGTAAAAGTCGCCGTTCAGCCATTCGCGAAGCGAGCTGTGCGCGTAATCGGACGCGTAATATGCCGAATCCACACCGTTGTACATACGGCCGTCATGGCTGAAGAACATAACGTTGCTGAACGCCTGCGCGTCAAGCGAAAGCTCCGCCATGACAAGACCGTCCTCATAATCGAGCACCCTCCACTCGACAGGCTCGTACTTGAAATAATAGATCCTGTCGAGCTCGCCGTATCCGTTTTCGATCTGGTACGTGTTATTGCGGCTCAAATCATTTCTCGTTTCAGAGGGTCTGAACCCGGAGAAGCGGACTGCGCGGTACTTCCGACTGCCATATTCAAAATCCGCGTACTCCATAAAGTCCGAAGGCGCCATCAGGCCGTCGTACATTTCTCCGGTGCCGCTGTAATACCCGAAGCTCTCCCAGGTTTTGTCAGCTTCGTCAAGTAAAGAGCATGTGAATTCGTCCGTCTCCTGCGTCTGCGGATAGCTGCCGAACAGCAGAGCAAATTCAAACGTCTTCTCACTGAGCGCCACGCCGTAGAACAATTCGAGCTTCAGGTAGTATTCGCCGGGCAGTATGTTCGCGCTCGAAAAGCCGGTCATCCAGCCGGGGCCTTCGTACTCGTCTTCGATCACGCCGCCCATTTTCGGCTCGCCGTCTTCAAAAAGAACGTATTCGCGTTTACCCTCGATCTCATAAAGAGAGATCTTTTCGATATCCTCGGCGTCGCCGTACCAGCAGGATACGGCGAAAACGGAATTGATGGGGAGCTTTTCGGAGATCTCGTTATAACTCTCCTCGGCAAAAACGTACGGGTCAAGGGGCTCTTCCTCAAAAACGTAATTCTGATTCCATGAGGGCAGATAACGCGAGACGGTCGGGTCGTCCGAAAGGCTTTTAAGGACCATCGCGGGACGCACGCCGCCGATGGAGCAGACCTGGGTATCGGAAGAAAGCTCGCCTTCGAAGCCCGCCGAGCAGGCAAGGTCCGATCCGGCCCCGGCAGTGCGGAGCCAGTACCACGAGAGGTTTTTATTTGAATCGGGCAGCAGTTCAAGCCCCATGCAGACGGCGTAATCCGTGCATTCCGCCGTGCGGCTTTCGCAGTCCCCGTCAAAGTCATCAAAACCGTACATCCAATTCCGCGCCTCAGTCCACGACAGCGGGAACACACGATCTTCAAAACTCTCGCTTGAATACTGCTCGTATTCCTCGTCAAAGGCGTCGTTATCCAGATGCTTGTCGTCAATAAGCTCCTTCTGCTGCGCCGTGAACGCGGTACGGTAAAAATCGTTATTGAGAAAACGCCTTATCGAGCTTTCCTGATAATTATTGGCATAATATTCTTCATACACGGTGCTGCGGTAGGAACCGTCCTCGTCCTTAAAAATGACCGAGTTCATGAACGCCTGCACGTCAAGGATGAGGTCTGCCATGACGAGCCCTTCGTTCCTGTCAAGGATCCGCCAGGTCACGGGTTCGTATCTGAAGTAATAAGTTCCGCAATTATAACCGTTTACCGGCTGGAAAGAGGTCTCTTCAGAAGGCGTCAGATACGTGGCGTAAGGACGGCAGGCCTGGACGCTGACTGCGCGGTATTTTTCGCCCTTGTAATTGAAGTCGGCGTACCGCATCAGATCGACCTGCGACGAGGGCGTCTCATCGATATTGCCGCTGCCGCAGTAAAAATCGTAGTTCTTCCACTTTTTTTCTACGCCTTCGAGCTCTTCAATGAGATCGGCGTCGTCTACGAGCGACTGCGGATATGTGCCGAACTGTATCTCGGTGGGATAAAAGAAGGTGACTGTTCTTTCGCTCTCTTCGATCTCTTCACCGACCTGCATCAGAACGCGGTATTCGCCGGGTTCGATATCGTCGCTCTCCATATTTATCATATAGATATTGCCCCGTTCGAACCTCGTAACGATACCGCCGCAGCCGGCTTCGCCGTCCTCATAAAGCATATACAGGGGCTCCGAAGAATCGAAATCGCCCAAAGCTATCCATGAAACCGAATCCGGGTCTCCTTCATAATAATGCACGCCGAGCTGAAAACGGGTGCCGATGGAGATGGCGGATACAGTGTCGTCGATCACGACGTCGTACATATAAAAATCGGCATAGAACCTGAAAGCCGAAAAATGGAAGTGTTCTTCGCTTAAAAACGAGTCGTCTCCGTCGTTGAACTCAACGTATAAGTAATAATCCCCCGATTGCTCAAGCAGGTCCCGGTTTATCGATGAGATACAGAAATCACTCCCGAAGACGCTCGGTCCGCTGCAATCGCACCATACCCCGGAGTCATAAAGAATGAACCCGCAGCCGCGCTCCGGGCATACGAGAGATATGTGATTGATTCTTTCGAAATAATCATCGCTGTAGGGGAAGTCTCCGAAAGATATAAGGATATCGAAGATGTCGCCTTTTTTTACTCTGTCGACGGCATCGCCGGTCTGATGGTTTACATAAGACACTCGCATGTTGCAGTAGAAACTGGAGTGGGGATCATCCCAGTCGGCGACGGCGCCCGCCGGGAAAAGAGAATAGACCATCACAAAGGCAAGCAGACAACCCGCCGCCCTTTTCAATAACGGTTTTTTCATAAACTACCTCCTTAAAAAGCGTGAAAGCAAAGGAGCCTGCGCGCAGGACGCAGGAAACGCGCCCCCTCGCAGATGTTTTTTATCGACAGCTTATATTATATACCGTTTCATGCCGTTTTGCAAGAGCGAAAAAGACGGGACGTGAGCAGATAGCTGATAGCTGATAGCATTCAGGTTTTTCGAAGCCCGACGGTAGCGCGGCACCTCAGTGCCGCTCCGACGCGCAGCGTCGGTCAACAATGAGAAATAATGCCCGCATCCCGCCGGGTTGCCCATGGGCGGACAGCAGACAGCAGATAGCTGATAGCTGATAGCAAAAGGGACCCGCTGACGCGGGTCGGATTTGTAAACCGCCTTTAGGGCGGGCGGCACTGAGGTGCCGCGCTACCGCCGCAGGCGGAAAAGCGTTGACCGAGCCGACAGGCGAGACCCGCGCTACCGGAAAACCTCGTATCGTGCTTGAACACAACGCGGGATAATGCCCAGGTGTTCCGGGCGACCACTCGGGGCGTCTCTGTTCGTCGATGCGCTGCAGTCGGGAACGTTTTTTTCGACGCAGGCGATTTATAATGCGCCGCAGGCCCTTTAGCTATCAGCTATCAGCTATCGGCTATCAGCTGGGGTATACGCCCTTCGGGCGGGCGGCACTGAGGTGCCGCGCTCCCGGCTTTTTACGTCAGCTTTTTGATCAGCTTCGCGACGCGGGTCTTGCCCGCCAGATGCGCCAGACCGAAGTTTTCGCCTCCGGAGACCGACCGCGCCTCTATTATCGAATAGCCCTCGCTGCGCCCCAGCTCCTCTGTGGGCGTTTCCTCGAGCTTTTCCATCAGCCGCCGGAAGGTCTCTGTCTGCTGCGCCATCAGCTCAAGATCGAACTTTTCGTGCTCCATGCCGGGCGATTCCACGCACAGGTAATAGGGCCCCGGCACAAGGCAGATCCCGGGGATGCCCATGGTGAAGAAGTTCTGCCCCTCCCCGAAATGCAGCAGGTTGTGCCCCTTGAGGGTGATCGAGCGGGTCACGGAGCGGTGCTCCCTCACGGTGTCCAGATACAGCCTGTCCATGAAGGCGTTGCCGGTGTAGACCATCTCCACGTCGGGCTTGCCGGTGGGGACGTATTCCCCGTCGACGACCGCCCACTCCATGCAGCCGAGGTGCTCTATCGCCAGGTTCGCCACGCATTTGAGATGATTTTTCGCGCCGTCCCACAGATTGCGGTGCTTTGCCATCCATTTCGAGGCGCTCTGGAACGAGCCGGTGCGGATGTCCCTGAACACGGGCAGCCTGAAGTGCCCGGTGGTGAACACGAAGATATGGGTGCGCCGCGGGGTGACGCCCCTCAGACCGTCCATCAGCTCGAGCAGGGCCAGCGCCCCGTTCTCCTCAATGGCGTTCGGCCCGTCGGTATGGGTGTTTATGATGACGCACTCCTTGCCGTCGCTGCCGGGAATGATGCTGTAAAAGCTCTCGGTATAGGTCATGGGGCGCTTATCGGCCGTCAGCACCAGTCTGGCGGTCCTGCCTTCTTTGGCGGCGGCGATCAGCCCTGCTCCCTGAGTTGCGTTGACCCAAAGCACCGGCAGGCCCAGATAATCCTGGATGAAGGGCATATACTGCCCCTCCACGGCGGCGTCGGGGATGCCGTCCCACACGAAGACCGCGGCCACGCAGCCCGTGAGTTTCAGCACGCCCTCAGCCAGGCACTTGACCATGGCGGTGGCGACGGGACCGTTGTAGAACGCCGGCATGACGGTATCCTCCGGGTAGGCTCCCCGCCTGTCGAACGCCAGCTCGGAATGTACGGAAGAAAGATCCTCCACCTTGAACACCACGATCCTGCCCTGCGCCTTTACCAGACGGTCGACCTTGTTGAGGTAGATCATGGGGGCGGTCACGCCCTCCGGGGGAGTTTCGCCGGAATATGGGTGCACGCTCGACACCTCCACCGGCACGAAGCCGTCCTCGCCCTCAAAGGCAAGCTCGTGGGCGGTGTCGCGCCAGTAGTCGAAATAAAAGGGGTCGCTGCAAACGGGGAAGCCCATTTCCGCGATGCGGTCCTTGACGTATCCGATGAATCTCATCTGCCCCTCCGAGCCCGTGAGCTTGGGCCCGATGGCAACGAGCTCCTCCATCCCGGAGGAAAGCCTTTCCTTTGATACCATAAAAACACCTCCGTAAAAAGCATTGAACAAAGGCGCCTGCGCGCCGTATTTCACTGCGCCGTCAGCAAAGTCAGGGATACCGGGGAAGCGATCTGTCCTCCGACTGTAAACGATCAAGCCTTTTGGATCAGCAGCACGTAATCCGTATCGTCGGGGCGAAGTCCCGCGAACCAGGTGCCGAGGGCGGAGGCTTTGAAGGCGCCTTCCTCCGTGTATTCGCCGTTGACGGGATCGAACCACCGGTAGGTATACTCCGCGCCGGGGACGAGGCTGCCCACCGTGCCCGTCATGACGCCGCCGTTCTTCTCGGTGTTGAGGCGTTCCGCGACGCTCTCGTCGGTGTAAGAGTAGAAGTACACCACCATTTCCGTATTTTCTTTATTGCCGGCGCAGTAGGCATAGCCATTGGAAGACGGCACGAAATACGCCGGGTTGTTGAAGCGCGGGATCAGCCTGTACCATTCGAGCTGTTCCATAAAGGAACGCATATAGCCCATCTGGTAAGAAGACGGATATTCCAGCGCGTCCTGCCAGGTGGCCGCCTGTTTTTCTTCCGGGGTGACGGTATCCACGCCGTCGTCGTCATAGACGTACCACGCAAAGGTGTTTTCATACGCCCAGGTGGGCTGGCCGCCTCAGGAACAGCCGTACAGCCCGGTGAGATACGAAGCCCACGCCTGCGCCCGCGCGCCGAAGTTCTTCGTCCACAGGTAGCAGTAAAGACCCTCGTAGTTGACGACAGGCTTGCCCTGCCCGTTGTACCAGTAATCCCGGGCGGACATGTAATCGTCGCGCTTGAGCAGATTCGGGTGCCACTGGGCGGCGTACATGGTGTGCGCAGGAACGTTCCGGAAGGCGGAGGGCTGCGCGCCGGGGTACCAGATCATGTTGACTTCCCCGGTCCCGAGGCCGTTGCCGTAGGCGACCGTATCGCCGGTGCTCTCCTGATGGGCGGTCACGGGATGGTCGTACGGATCGTATTTCGCCAGATATTCCGCCACGTATTTATAGGGATTGTTGACCGCGTTCCAGGGGGATTCTTCGTTCTGATAGGGGTCGTTGTCGATCTCCTGCCCAAGGGTCCAGATCACCGGGTAGGCGCCGTACCGCGCCGCCCAGTAGCGGCAGATCTTTTCCAGATACGTCTTCGCCTCGTCGGACAGGTCGGGCATGGTCACTTTTTTCGTGCCGAGATATCCCGTCAGCTTCGGCTCCGTCCAGCCGCCGTGGTTGTTGATCAGCCGCGTCATCCCGGAAAGCGGCCAGAAAAACTGCGAATTGGCGTGCGTCAGGCCGCTGTCGGCGATGATGCGGAATTTTTCATCCAGATCCCGCAGGTCCTCCATACCGTCCTCGCTCACGTTTTCGGTGACGGCGGTGTTGAAACGGCAGTCGTCCGGCTGGGACTGGTAGACCGTGAAGCCCTGTTCGACTCTTTTTTCACAGATCGCGGCGACCATATCGGGCGTTTCCTGAGCAAGCTCCCAGTGGGTGTCGCCCAGGTAATAAAACGGGGCGCCGTCTTCATAGGTCAGGTTTTTTCGCCGTAACGGGTGGTGACGAAGCCGTGCCTGTAAATATCAAGATCGCCGCTGTAAGCCGTACATTCCACCTGCGCCGTCCTGCCGTGCAGAACCGCGTTCGTTTCGTCGGAGCAGACGGTCAGGCACTGCCACGTTCCCGCCGCGGGGCAGACGAAGCGCACGCGCCACGTATTTCCGCCGTCCCAGAAGCCGGGGACAGTATAAAGCCTGCCGCCGCCCCACAGTAAAAGGTCAAGCGTCACATCCGCGAAGGGATCGGCGTAGGTCTTTTCGCTTTCAAAGCTGAGCTCGACCGCCCGCCACGTCTCGGCGGTCAGAGTCTGTTCCGCCGCGCCGGAAAACAGCGCGGTATCGCTTTCCTGCCCGGCCGCGTCGCGGGCAGCCGCCTTTCCGATGCGGGATTCATCGGTAAAGGTGACGAGCTTCACTATCCGTCCGAACAGGCTCCCGAGCGCGTCCGTGCATTTTTCAAACGCGAGCACTGCGGCGGACGGTTCGTTTTTCGCATCCGCACCGGACGCGGACGCGCAGGGCGAAAGCGCGCCGAACAGCATTATTACAGAGAGAAACAGAGCGACAGATCTTTTCATTGCGAACCTACCGAACAGATAAAATGTTTCAGATAATATGGCGCTTTTACGCCGCAACAAGAAAATGACAGATCACGTCCCGCGCAGAAAACTCTGCCCGGTATGTCAGAACGAATAAACGTTATCCCCCGTGTGCGCGAAACGCGTTCCGTCAGGCAGAACGACCTCGGCGGAAATACCTTCGGCGGTACGCACACGCAGTTTCACGCCTTCGGCCGTCCGTTCCCAGCGGACGAAGATCTCCCCCCTGGGAGAGTCGTACCGCGCCTCGGCAAACGCGAGGCTCTCTATGAAAGCGGGTTTGATCAGCACGCGGCCGTGACCGGTCAGCTCCGGGTTATAGCGCAGCCCCGCCACGGCGGAGATGAACCAGTTTTTGATATCGCAGTACATGTGGTGGTTGTGGGAATAGTTCCCCTCGCCCGGCAGATCGAAGCATTCCGGGATCGTGGTCTCGCCGAAGCCCACCAGCGCGCCGTAGGAGGGGAATTCCTTCCGCGTGATCATCTTCCATGCAAGCTCGCTTTCGCCGGAGCCGGTCAGCACGTGGAAGATCGACCTCGCGCCGAGGATGCCCGTATCAAGGAAATCGCCGTTTTCATGGATGATCCGGAGCAGATACGCCGTGGCCTTTTCTTTTTCCGCCTCGTCAAAAACGCCGTGATACAGCGCCATGGCCTGGCTCGTCTGGCAGCCGGTATCGGCGACGCAGGTCTCCCTGTCGATAAGATGCTCCCTTATCGCCGCGCGTAATTCTGCGGCCTGCCCGCGGGCATAGTCTTTCGCGTCCGTCTGATTCAGGACGTCAAAGATGAACGCCGCCATTTTCGCGCAGGCGAAGATCGTAACGGTGTCGGTAAACTCCAGCGTGGATCTTACCTCCCCGCCGATGGGGCACCAGTCGCCGAGGCCGTAGGCAAGCAGACCCTTTTCGTTCCGTTTGCCCGCCGCGTAATGAAGATACCGCAGTATAGCCTCCGCGTTTTCTTCAAGGATCTTTCTGTCGCCGGTGTATTTGTACGTGAAATAGGGGATGAATATCAGCGCCGCGTCCCACGCGGGGCCGTTGCCCCACTGGTAGCCCCAGTCGGCGGTGGGGATGATCCCCGGCAGCTCGCCGCTCTCCCTTTGCGCCGCCCGTATGTTCCGCAGCCACTCCCGGTAGCTTACGCCGACGTTCATGGTCATGAGCATATGCTCCGAGGAAAGGGCGGCGTCGCCGGTCCAGCCGTTTTTCTCCCGGTGGGGGCAGTCGGTCGGGAAGTAATAGAAATTCGAGCGGTCGGAAGCGTCGCACATCTCATAAAGCGCGTTGGCGACTGCGTCGGAACAGCGGAAGGAACCGACAGGCTCCGGGGCCGAGGTGCAGATAAGATAGGTCAGCAGCTCCGGCGTCGCCTGCGCCCCGTCGATACCCATCACAAGGCAGTAACGGAAGCCGTGATAAGTAAACGGCGGCTCGAAGACCTCTTCCCCGCCCTTACAGATATACACGTCCCGCTGTGAAAAGCCGTCGGGATAAAAATGGATGTTGTTGTAGTCGACCTCTGAGTCCGTCAGCAGCTCGCTGAACTGCAGGACCACCCGCTGCCCGGGGCGGCCGTTGATCTTCAGCCGGACGATCCCCGCGTTGTTCCTGCCGAAATCATACAGGTATCCCTCGCGTCCGTCGCCTGCGTCTTCCGCGACGGCAACGCGCTCCACGTCGTCCCGGGGGGTATAATCCCGCAGTCTGCCGGGGCGGACCGTCACGGCCCGAAGCTCGGCCCCGGTGGGTTCAACCGGGTCCGCCTCGCACACGCGGAACCGTCCCTTCGGCGCGTCGCAGGGCAGGGCGTCCGCCCAGCCGCCGTCGTCAAAATCCGGCAGGTTCCAGCCGGGGATCTCCCGCCGCGCGTCATAGCGCACGCCGGCGCGCAGGTCGTCGAAATACAGCGGGGACGGCGCGGTCTTCACGCCGGCGTCGGAGCATATGAGCCTGTCGCCGAGCTCAAGAGCGAACGCGAGCTTCGGCGCGGCGCGGAACACCGCTTTGTCAAAATCCCAGATCGCGCCGCCGGGGGCGTTCTGCATACCGTTTCCAAGCTGAAATCCCAGCACGTTTTTGCCGCCCGGCAGGATATAGGGCGAAAGGTCGTAATCGTCGAAATACACATAATCGTCGGGGCTGGAGATATAAGGCGCAAGAAGACCCTTAGTGATCTCCCTGCCGTTGATCCATACACGGTAAAAGCCCAGCCCGGCGACCCTCAGCCGGCAGTCGGCCGCGTCGGCGACAAAAGACTTTCTGAAATAGGGCGCGGGGACAAAATGATGATACGTGGAGTAATCCTCCGTCGCGCAGATGAATTGCCGCGGGAAATCCATATAAACGTTTCCTTTCTTTCCTTTACTTTCAGCCTCCGGAGCCGGAGGCCCCGACCGTGACGAACGCGCTGCCGTATCAGACCGG
>JAILDS010000245.1 GCA_024689165.1 Clostridia bacterium | reverse complement strand
GCGACCGCGGGGAAAGGGCAGGCTTCCGACTGCATAGAGTGCGGCCAGTGTGAAGACGCGTGCCCGCAGCGCCTGCCGATCATAAGCCTGCTGAAGGACTGCCGCAGCTGAACGGAGGATGCAAAGTGAACAAGTTAAGATCCCTTTTTGATAAACGCTGGTTTTTCTGCTTCACGGTGGGGGCCGCGGTCGTTCTGTTCTATCTGCTGTTTGAGCACTTTCCGGCGGTAAAAAGCGCGTTGTCTTCCGTATGGAGCTTCCTGTCGCCCGTCGTTCTGGGCGTTATAGTAGCCTACCTTTTCAACCCCGTATCGGAGTTTTTCAAAAGGAAATGGTTCAAAAAAGTCAAAAAAGAGGGGACGCGCCACGCTCTTGGCGTGATAATGACGATAATCTGTTTCCTGCTCGTACTGATCCTTATCCTTTCCGCGTTCATACCCTCGCTTGTCAAGACGGTAACCAATCTTGTTTCCAACTGGGATACGTACGAAAAGACCGTCATGGGGCTGCTGACAAAGGCAGGCGATCTGGCCGCAAGATTCAAGATCAACGTCGATCTGACGAATATCACCGCCATTGTGGATGATTCCTTCGCAAAGCTGTTCGATCTTGTTAAGAGCAACGCTTCGAAGCTGCTCAGCGTTGCCGGCTCGGTCGGCTCCGGGATATCGAATTTCGCCGTCGGGGTCCTTTTCGGCTTCTGCTTCCTTTTTGCTAAAAAACAGCTTGTCGGTTTTATCCTCATGCTTCGTTCTGCGCTGATCAGAAAAGAAAGGATAGAACGCAGCGATGAGCTGCTCGGGCGATGCCACAGAGTGTTTATACGGTATATCGGCTGTACGCTGATAGACGCGCTTATTGTCGGCGTCGTCACGCTGCTGTTCACCGTTATCTCAAAAACGCCTTATTCGCCGCTTATATCCGTTATCGTTGCGATAACGAACATCATACCCACCGTCGGGCCCATGATCGGCGCAGCCATTTCTATTTTCTTCATAATACTTGAAAGCCCGATCAAAGCGCTCATTTTCTTTATTTTCATATGCATCCTTCAGGGACTGGACGGCATGGTTATCAAACCGCGTCTTTTCAAAGGTTCCCTCGGTATCTCCGCAGTCTGGACCATGATCCTTTTGATACTCGGCGGCAAGATCGCCGGTATGCTCGGAGTCATCCTTTCTATCCCGTTCGCAGCGATATTCGTCATAATTTACGAAGAGATCGTATTGCCTGTTCTTAACAGAAGAAAAGAAAAGATCAACGGCGAAGCCGTCGATCTCTTACCGTCCGAAGAAAAACCGGACCCGGAATGATGCTTGACCTTTAAGCCCAGACCTTTGTGAGCGCAAGGATAAGAAGCGCTCCCGCTATGGCGAAGACCGCCGCTACTGCGAGAGCGGCGGCAAGCGCGCCGCCGATAAAGCTCGCTCTGGCCTTCTTGTTCATCTGAACGCTTTCGTCATCTTCCGTCGGGCGACCGTCCATGGCCGCCCGGTCTTTTATTTGCGCGCTTTCTTTTTTTCGGCTGCCGGGCAGCCTCGGAATGATGAGCGGTCTGCGCTCGATCTCACTCATGTCGGCGACAGTCCTGCCGTCGTCGTCAAAATGCTTCATTTTACCATACCGCCGATACAGTCAGCCCGTCGACGGAGTATTCCACGTCGCCGCAGGGCTCGTTATCCGCGGCCGAAACGAACGCCGCGAGCATTTCCTCCGTCGGGAACGTCAGCGAGAACTCGAGGGTCAGAGAGGTCGGGATATAAAGCTGTTTTGTGAATTTGAAGGCGTTCTGCCACCAGGTGACCTCCTCGGGACGGTCGAGGATGACATCGTCGCCGTGGAGAAGGCGCGTTGACATGGGCATCATCTCGGAGTCTTCCGCGGCGGAGTAGAAAAGGTTTTTCTTGTTCTCCGGACGGTTGTAGATACCGAGCTCGAGCCCGTTGGTTATCATGGCGTAGTTGCCCTTCCATATCTGGATGAGCCAGTCCTTGCCGCCGTAATTGAACGTGAAACGCCGGGTCGTATAGTTGAACAGCGCGGAATGCTCAGAGAACATGTCGTACAGTACGCTGTAGCCGAATTTCCTCTGCCAGCAGTTAACGGTCGCGTAGAGCACGAGGTCGTATACGTCGACGTCGAAGCCTAGGCGAAGGATGCCTTTGTCGTCGATATAGTGCGCGTGGCCGGTCTCGGGGTCTATTATTATCCGTGCGTACATCGTCTGAGTCTCGCCGTCTGAGAAGGTGACGTCAAGCGTCACAACCAGCTCGTCCGGGTTTTCGGCCCACGGCGTTGTATAGATATCGACGTCCTGTATAACGCTCATATATGCGGCGAAAATGTACAGCAGCGCGGCCTTTAGCTCGTC
Source organism: Clostridia bacterium (assembly GCA_024689165.1). Classification (GTDB taxonomy): domain Bacteria; phylum Bacillota; class Clostridia; order Oscillospirales; family Acutalibacteraceae; genus JAILDS01. Next base: position 1,861 of record JAILDS010000245.1, on the reverse strand, counting down.
GCCTTCGGCGTAAGCCTGATCCCTCAGCCGGTAGACCTCTGCGCGGAAGGCGGCGGTGTCGAGCTGAAGAACAGTTCCGATAAGAACCGCGGGGGCGTTGAGGTCAGGCACGTGCTTGAGAAGTTCGGCGATGTCGAGACCGCAGTTGTCGGCTATGTAATCGCACATCCCGGTCAGGTCCTCGCTGAGCGTAACGTCAAGCTTCGATTCGCTCTCCGGAGCGAAAAGCTTGCCCGTGAGGAGCCTGCGGATGGTCGTGACAGGGGACGCTGCTTGAAGGAACACGTCGGTTGACATCGACGGCGCGCCGTGGGTTTCAAGATATTCGGCGTAATCCGCAAGACTGTGCAGCCCGGCGATATCCTCGTCCGAGAACGTCATGTCGTTCTTTGCGCCGAGTGAAGCGGGGATGAGCGAGTAATACACCGCCAGCAGCGCCGCTATGAGCGCCGTGAATTTGTGTATGACCTGCGTAAACATTAAAAATCACCCCGGTAAGATATAGTAACGGCAAAGCCGCAAGCCGCGGCACGGCTGCCGCGGCGAGGGGAAAACGATCGGTCCGATATGCCGACGCCTTAAACGGACTGCCGGCGATATCCGCCGCCGGGCGTCGTAAGACTCAGTCGACGCCCTCTTCCATCTGCCTGATCCGTTTTTCGCCTTCTTCGGCTACCGTGCGGAAGTCGCTGATGGTCTGTTTGAGCTTGGGCAGCGCCTGGGTCTTATACTCGCTGATCTCATCAAGGGCGGCTATAGCGTCGTTGAACGCGCCGAGCAGCACCTCGGGCGACAGATTCGCGCTTTCGGACTGCTCATGGATCGCCGTGCCCTGTTCTCTGAGCATTTTGCCGGTGGCTTCTATCATGCGCTCCGTCTCGCTGTTGAGAGCGGAGACCTTCTCAAGAACGATCTTCTGGTCGTAGAGAGCCCCGGCGACCGTGACGGCGGTACGAAGAGCCGACACGGTGACGAGCTTGGCGCGGTCGACCGAGCGGATGAGCTCTTTATTGTTGCGGCGGATGATCTCCATGGCGATGATGCCCTGCTGGTCGACGACGAGCAGCTGCTGGAAATCCATGACGCGCTGGCGCAGGGGATAGAGGACCTCCTCCTGCAGGAATTTGAGCTTCTCGTCATCCACGCCCTCGTTGAGCATGTTGTTGATGGAGGCCTCGAGAGCCGCGTCGAGCTGCATGCCGACTTCGATGTTGGTCGAGATCTCTTTCGTGAGCTCGCGCATGGAATCCTGCTCGAGCTCAAGAGTCGTGTTGTCGTTGACGAGAGTCTTTTTGCCGGTGTCGAGGGATTTTATGATGGAGGAGATCTCCGCGTCAGCGGTCTTGTAACGTTCAAAATAACGTCTGACGGGCCGCGTGAATTTGCTGACCTTGCCGCTTTTGAGGAAGTCGGCCTTGCCCGGGTCGAGGTCCTTCATTTTGAGCGTAAGGTCGGTCAGGCCCTTGCTGACCTCGCCGCTCTCGCCGCCCGCTTCGGAGAACTGATACATCCTCTTCTGAAGGATAGCGTTGCGGCTCTCGCTCTTTTTTATAGAGCCCATGCCGAAGCTTTCCACGGCGTTGACGCAGGCGCGGCGCGACTCGACGGAATCCATGTCGACGTCCAGGAATTTCTGAACGTTGTTCTGCGCGGCTTCGGGGATCTTGGCAAGAGTCGTTTCGGAGGGCTTGGATTCCTCCTGAACGGCCTGACGGATCTCTTCCTCGTTCGGGATCTCAAGTGAAAAATCGGACATGTTCTTTACCTCTCTTTGTTACATATTTACGTTGAACAGCTGCTTGAGCTGATATGTTATGTCGTCGGTATCGGCGTTGATGCAGACGCCCTCGTTGATGGCGGA
>JAILDS010000237.1 GCA_024689165.1 Clostridia bacterium | reverse complement strand
CCGAGAATTCGCCGGGCAGGAATATGCCCGCGGTGTCGCAGAGGGTCACCGCCTTCACTCCGGCGGCGACGGCCCTTCTTATACCCTCGCGGAGGAATTCGGGCTCGGCTCTCGTCGCGTCGACGAAGGTCACCTCGGTATGCCTGCAGAAGGAGACGCATTCTGCCCCCTTCTGAGAGATCTTCTCGAGCATCGCGGGCGCCTTGACGTGCCCGGAGTACTCCATCTGTACCGGCGAGGAGGGGACGAGCAGGTTCAGCCGCGATTTTTCAGCGTGGCAGACGCTCTCCCACGTTTCGCGGACGTTGTCCGCGGAGATGAGCACGCAGGCGCTTACGACCGCCTTGAGGGTCGTCGCGGCGGTCTTGTTGAACAGCGCCTCCGCGCGGGTCCCGGTAATCGGCTCGAGCTCGATGAAATCCACGCCGAGCCTGTCTATGCAGCCGGCGGCCTCGAGCTTGGTCTTGAAGCCGAGCCTGCCCTTGTGAAGCTCGTACGCCCTTGACATGGTAGTGTCGATCAGTGTGATTTTTTTCATTTGCGCACCTCTATGTTTTTGTCCCGTCTCCCGGAAAACAGAAAAACCCCGAGAGATCAAGCTCTCGGGGCGATCGATAAACCGCGGTACCACCCGAATTCGGGTCAAAAGACCCCTCTGCGGCGTTCAGTCAAACGCCCCGGGCTTGTATAACGGACCCGATCCCGCATTCCCTTATGCACCCGAAGGCTTTGGGGGAACGTGCTCCGGCGGGAGACTGCGCGGATATCGCTCACCGGCTCGCACCGACCGCCGGCTCTCTGAGGAACTCAAAAACGCGCTTAACGCCATCACAGCATTTAACTATTGACTTCGCGCCGAACGTCGGCACTCTTTGATTCTATAACCGCCGCCGTTTTATGTCAACAGTGTTTTTTAACAAAAAATAATTCGGACGTTTTTCGGAAAACCGTCGCAATGCATACCCGCGAAAACACCACTTTTAATTATATCAAATAATAGGCTCTAATAATTCTTTTTTTCATCTTAATAATAACCTTTCGTCATTCGTATTATCAATACCCATACGCATCCGTTACGATCCGATTTGCTTTTTCGTACAGTTCGGGGTGAGCGGAATAAAACTCATCGTGCTCTTCGAGGTTCTCAACCAGCAGATCCATCAGGAGATCCGCAGGGTCTTCCGCGATGCAGGTAAGAGCAAGGTCAATGCTTTTTTCATCTGGCTCGTTTGTCAAAATGGTTCTGAGAGTATTTTGGTTGTACAAAACGAGGCTGCTTTTCGCGATAAACTCGTCGTTGCCGACGACGTATTCGAGACTTTGGCGGCTGTCGATCTGTCCGATCAGATCCAGAAGGATCGACCGTACTGCCTCGTCGTCCTTTTTGCAGCCGTTTATAATATCCTCGCATAAAGCGATATATTCCGCGATTTCTCCATCAGTTCCCTGTTTTTTGAGATAGTCGGGCATTACATGAAGTGCTCCCTGAAGCTTGATGCTGTAATTGCCGTCATAGGAAGCGATTGTTTCGCGAACGATTTCCATTGCAGTGTCTGGGTTTTCCGTGTAAAGCTGCCTGAGGGCAAAAGAAGCAAGCTCCGGGTCGTCTGCCAGTTTTATGTATGTATCTGAATAATCTTTCTCGGATGAGGCGCAGTAAAACAATGCTTCCAGACGAACGTTAAAATCCAAATCACTTTGAAAGATTGTATCGAGTATTTCATCGGGAATAACGATCTTTCCGTCTGTTGCGGCGCTGATCAGGGCTTTTGTTACCGTGTCTGAATCAAGATTGTTTTCAAGAAGGAATACATATTCATCGACCTTCAGCTCGGAGACCCTGTCGATCAAGGCGCCGTATATATTAAGATCAAGTTCTTCAGATGATTCGGCAGTTCTGACCGAGTCGATGAGCTCCTGCGTTTGAACATCGGTAAACTTTACTTCCTCTTCGGGAGACAGGATCTTTTGTCTGTTTGCTCCTACGCCGATACTGACCGCAACGATAATGATCAGGGCGACAACAGACACTGTAATTATACGGATTTTTTTCATACTTAAAACCTCACCGATTACATAATTGAATCATGTCTTAGATTTACTCATCATGAATAATCCAAAGTACCGGGTGTCGAATACCATTTATCGCAAATAACGCTGTTTCTATGCAGCATTGAGTATAAATCCGTATTGCTGAAAAGTCAACGCAAAAAAACGCCGCAGGCGTTTTGCGCCTGCGGATCAGCTTTGTTTTGAAGGAACTGTTCAGTCCTCGTAACCGAGACCGGTGTTGATCGCCTTGAGGTTGACCTCGAGCAGGTCGGCGTGGCGGGCGGAGACGACCTTTTTAAGAGCCGCCTCGATATTTTCGTCGCTTATCGCAGCGCATTCCCTGATAAGCTTGCCGGTCATGACCATGTTGGCGAGAGTCGGCGCGCCGATGGAGTTGGCGAGCTCCGTCGCCGGGACGTAAAAGACCTTTACGTCGTCGCGGGCGACCTTGCGCGAGATAAGAGAGGACTCGGCGAAGATCATGCCGCCGGGAACGACGTCATTCTCGTATTTATCGAGCGACGGCAGGTTCATGGCTATGAGCACGTCGGGCTTCGAAACGATGGGGGAGCCGACGGGCTCGTCGCTGAGTATCACGGAGCAGTTGGCGGTGCCGCCGCGCATCTCCGGGCCGTAGGACGGCAGCCACGAGAGCTGCTTGTTCTCAAGAAGACCCTTGTAGGCGAGGAATTTGCCGGCGAAGAGGACGCCCTGGCCGCCGAAGCCTGCGATGAGAATCTGAGTTGTCATGCCTCTACCTCCTGCGCGCTCCTGTCTTTATAAACGCCGAGAGGATAATACGGGATCATCTTCTCCTCTACCCATTCAAGCGCCTTGACGGGAGTCATACCCCAGTTGGTGGGGCAGGAGGAAACGACCTCGACCAGCGAGAAGCCCTTGCCCTCTATCTGGTTCTCAAAGGCCTTTTTGATGACCTTTTTGGCGTTCCTGACGTTCTTGACGTTGTTGACCGCTACGCGGGCGATATACTCCGGCCCGTCGAGAGCCGCGAGGATCTCGCAGATCTTTATCGGGTAGCCGGCGGTCTTGACGTCCCTGCCGTAGGGCGAGGTCTGCGTGACCTGGCCGGGGAGGGAAGTCGGCGCCATCTGCCCGCCCGTCATGCCGTAAATGGCGTTGTTGACGAAGATGACGGTTATGTTCTCGTTCCTGGCGGCGGAATGGACTGTCTCCGCCATGCCGATGGAGGCGAGGTCGCCGTCGCCCTGATAGGTGAAGACTATGTTCTCGGGCATGGCGCGCTTGAGGCCTGTCGCGACGGCGGGAGCCCTGCCGTGGGCGGCCTCGACCATGTCGCAGGCGAAATAATTGTAAGCCATGACGGCGCAGCCGACCGGCGCGACGCCGACGGCCCTGCCCTCGACGCCCGTTTCGTCGATCGCTTCGGCGACGAGGCGGTGGATTATGCCGTGGGTGCAGCCCGGGCAGTAATGGAACTGAGCGTCGGTAAGGCTCTTGGGCTTTTCAAAAACTACCATCACGCGTTACCTCCTTCGGCTTCTTTGATCTTGGCGAGTACTTCTTCGGGCGTGGGGATCATGCCGCCGACGCGTATCGCGCCGAGGACCGGCTTCGAGCAGCCGCAGGCAAGGCGCACGTCCTCGATCATCTGTCCCATCGAAAGCTCAGCGCAGACGAAGCCTTTGACGTGCTTCGCCGCCTCTTCGATCGCTTTTTTCGGGAAGGGCCATACGGTTATCGGCCTGATGAGGCCCGCCTTGATGCCCTGCTCGCGGGCGGCGACGACGGCGTTCTTCGATACCCTCGCGGCGATGCCGAAGGCAACGACCACGACGTCCGCGTCCGAGGTCATGAACTCCTCGCAGCGCGCTTCGTTCGCTTCGATCTCTTTATATCTTTCGAAACGCTCGAAATTCGTCTTTTCGAGCTCCTCGGGCACAAGGTACAGTGAGTTGACGATGTTGTGCTTCCGCTTCATCTGCGTACCGGTGACCGCCCAGGGCTTTTCGACGGTGCCGCAGCTCTCCTCGGGCAGGACGACGGGCTCCATCATCTGGCCGATCGTTCCGTCCGCCAGAAGCATGGAGGGCAAGCGGTATTTGTCGGACAGGTCGAAGGCGAGCGCGGTGAGGTCCGCCATCTCCTGGACCGAAGCCGGGGTGAGGACTATGAGGTGATAGTCGCCGTGGCCGCCGCCCTTGGTCGCCTGGAAATAATCCGACTGAGAGGGCTGGATGCCGCCGAGGCCGGGGCCGCCGCGCTCAACGTTGACTATCAGCGCGGGCAGGTCCGCGCCGGCGATGTATGAGATGCCCTCCTGCTTGAGAGAGACGCCGGGCGAGGACGATGAGGTCATGACGCGCTTTCCGGCGGCGGAGACGCCGTAGACCATGTTTATTGCGGCGATCTCGGACTCCGCCTGGAGAAACACGCCGCCGATCTTGGGCATACGCTTCGCCATGTAGGCGGCAAGCTCCGTCTGAGGAGTGATGGGGTAACCGAAGTAGTGCCGGCAGCCGGCTCTTATAGCCGCCTCGGCGATGGCTTCGTTGCCCTTCATGAGTACCTTTTCAGCCATTTGTCTCACCTCACCTTTCAACCGTTATGACGCAGTCCGGGCACATTATCGCGCAGGATGCGCAGCCGATGCAGTTCTTTTCATCGAGCATCTCGGCGGGGTAGTGCCCTTTTTTGTTGATCACGGTCTTCGAGAGACCGAGCACCTGCTTCGGGCATACGGATACGCAGAGTCCGCAGCCCTTGCAGACGTCCGTGTCGAATGTTACTTTTGCCATTAGCTCACTCCCAATCAGAAATAGTATTTGTGAAGAGTCAATCTGAAGATGTCCGGGCGCTCCCCGTCCGGGAAAACGCCCTTCGCGGCGCTTGTGAACGCGACCGGCACGCCGGACAGGCGGGCAAGCTCCGCGGCCTTTTCTTCGGAGCCGAGCACGAGCTCCTTCGTCGTCTGGCTCCCGAGGTTCGTGTTGTTGACGATGCCCGTGAAGGGCAGGGCGCAGACGGCGTTTATCTCACGCATGACCTCAAGTGCGTCTTCGGGCGTTGAGGTCAGCGGGCGGGCGAAATTGACGACGCAGAGCATCTCAAAATCATTCTCGCGCAGGATGCTGTCGGTGAACCGCCCGAGCGCGTACGCGCCCCTGTCGTCGCCGCCGACGTCGAGAACGGCGTGGGTGTCGGCCCGCTCCACGAGCCCGTAGATCGAGCTCGGAAGGCTCGGAAGGTCGACGTTCGTGTTCGCGTAGGGCAGGGTTATGACCCCGACCCCGTTCTCCTCGAGCTCCTTCCGGCTGTCGGCCGAGCGGAAATACGGGTTGACGATGTCGACGTCCGCCATTGTAACACTATCGCAGAGCGATTTCAAGTAAAGGCTGTAATTGACCGCAAGACTGCTCTTGCCGCTGCCGTAGTGGCCGCAGAAAACGGTCACTCTTTTGTATGGTCTGTTGAAATCCGTCGCCCCCTCCGATATACGAACTCCCGCTGCTCCGGCCCGTCGCCGTCATTACAGCTTGTTTCTCTGTATCTTTCCGCTGATGGTCTTGGGAAGAGACTCGCGGAACACGACGACCCTCGGGTACTTGTACGGCGCGGTGTGCTGCTTGACGTAGTTCTGTATCTCTTTTTTCAGCTCGTCCGTGCCCCTCGTGCCCTTCGTCAGCACGACGCTCGCCTTGACTATCTGCCCTCTTATCTCGTCCGGGACGGCGCTGACGCCGCATTCAAGGACGTATGGCAGCTCCATGATGACGCTTTCGATCTCGAACGGGCCTATCCTGTAGCCGGAGCTCTTGATTATATCGTCGACCCTGCCCTCGTACCAGAAATATCCGTCTTCGTCGCGCCACGCGGTGTCGCCGGAATGGTAGTAGCCGTCGTGCACGGCCTCATTCGTCTTGTTCGGCTCGCGGTAATATCCCATGAACAGTCCCGCCGGGAAGCCCTCTGAAACGTCGACGCAGATCTCGCCGACCTCTCCGGGCGGGACGGGCTTTCCGTCCGAACCGAGCAGCTCGACTTTGTACTGCGGCGAAGCCTTGCCCATGGAGCCCAGCTTCGGGTGTGAGCCGTTGAGGTTGCCTATGACGAGGGTCGTTTCAGTCTGGCCGAAGCCTTCCATTACCTCGAGACCGGTGGCTTTCAGGAACTGTTTGGCGACCTCCGGGTTGAGCGCCTCGCCTGCGGAGGTCATGTGACGGATGGACGAGAAATCGTAGCCGGACAGGTCCTCCTTTATGAACATGCGCAGCATCGTCGGAGGAGCGCAGAAGGTGGTGATGTTGTATTTTTTGAACATCGGCATTATGTCCGCGGCGCTGAAACGGTCGAAATCATAAACGAATACCGCGCCCTCGCACATCCACTGGCCGTAGAGCTTGCCCCACAGGGATTTCCCCCAGCCGGTGTCGGAGATGGTGAAATGCAGTCCCTCAGGCTCGCAGCAGTGCCAGTAGCGCGCTGTCACGAAATGCCCGAGCGGGTAGGTATGCTTGTGCTCGACCATCTTCGGGTTGCCGGTGGTCCCGGACGAGAAGAACATCAGCGCGGAATCCTCGCCGCCGGGGGTGTCTTCCTCGCGGTCGAAGCGGCCGGAGAACATTTTGTATTCTTTGTCAAAGTCGCGCCAGCCCTCGCGGCTGCCGCCGACGAGCACCTTCGTCTTGACGGTGGGGCAGCTCTCGGCGGCTTTCTCGGCGATCTCGGCGGTGTCGCCGAAGGCGGTGCAGATTATCGCGGAGATCCCCGCGGAGTCGTAACGGTAGATAAAATCGTGCTCCTTGAGCTGATACGTCGCCTGGACCGCTATGGCGCCTATCTTGTGAAGCGCGACCATGGCGAACCAGAACTGATAGTGGCGCCTCAGGACGAGCATGACCCTGTCGCCCTTTTTGATGCCGATGGAGCGGAAATAGTTCGCCGTTCTGGCGCTCTCACGCTTGATGTCCGCGAAGGTGAAGCGCCGCTCGTTCTTGTCCATGTCGAGATGGAGCATGGCGAGCCTGTCGGGGTGCTTGTCGGCTATCGCGTCGACGATATCGAAGCCGAAGTTGAACTTTTCCGTGTTTTTGAAGGTTATCTTTTCGAGCACGCCGGGCTCGCTCTCGACGCAGTCGACGTACTTTTCGACCTCAAGGTGCGACGACGGGCGAAGCGAGGCGACGGAACGCCGGACCTCCTCCTCGTCCGCTTCCTCACCGGGCATGACGACCGCGAGGAACTCGCAGTCTCTGCCGTCCGTGGCTATCATTCCGTGCGGGGTCGAGGAATTGTAGTAGATGCTGTCGCCCTCGTGGAGCAGCTCCGTGTTCTCGCCGACCTGGACGCGCAGCGACCCGGAGAGGACGTAGTCGAACTCCTGCCCGGAATGCTTGGTCAGATGTATGGGTCTGTTCTGCTGGGCGGCGGAATACTCGTACCGGACGAAATACGGCTCGGAAAGCTTGCTTTTGAAATGCTGGGCGAGGTTGGAAATGGAAATGCCCTCCTCGCGGGCGGTACTGCTGCCGCAGCCGCTTCTTGTCACGGTGTAGCTCGACAGACGTGCGGAATGGCCTTCGAGCAGCTGTGAAAGCTCTATGCCGAAGGTCAGGGCGCATTTGTGGATGAAGGTGAAGGGCATGTCGCGCTTCGCGGATTCGTACTCCTCATATTCCTGCTGCGTGACCTCTGTCTTTTCCGCCATTTCGGCCGTGGAAAAGCCCATGATCTCGCGCATCTCGCGGATCCTTTCCGCTACCTCGAGCAGCTGTGACAAACCGTTAGATACTTTCATGGGGCCAGCCTCCTTCTTTTTGTCGTCCGGCTTCGGTACCGGCTGCAGCCCGGTTTTTCGAAGCTTCGTCCGTAATGTCCGCGGCGATCCCTCCGCCGCGCGGGGCGCAAAAAACGCCCCAAAGCAATTGCTTTGAGACGAGTCGAAATAATCCGTACCCGCGGTACCACTCAAATTGCGCCTGTCGGCGCCTCTCAGGCTCTCCTTCCGGGGAAGCCTTATGCATTAACGCAGCAATCACGGAAGAACCTAATCGCATGATCTTTCAGTTCTCCGGCTCGGAAGGGATGGGGACCTGAGGTTTCCGTCGCCGGGATCGCAGCTCCCCCGGCTCTCTGTGGGCTTTCGCCTCGCCCGTCTTCGTCACAGCCTTTGCTATTCGGTTTGTTGCTTGACTCTATCACCGACGGGGGCCTTTGTCAAGCGTTTTTTTCAAAATTCCGCGTTAATGACGGCTTTCAGCGGCTTGTTCGATCCTTTTTTCGTCTTTTTTCGTCGTCGGGCGCCGTCCGTACGACGCCTTGACTTTTCCTGCGCCGTCGTGTATATTCATATCAAGATCATCAGTATGGGAGATGCGTTCATGAGACAGGTCGTTTCCGCGATTATGGCGTTTTTTGTATCGATATGGAGCTCGCTCCTCACGTTCTGCGCGAACTTCGTGAACGATTACGCCTTTGAGGTCGACTTCGGCTCCCTGTCCGAGATCCTGCCGAACGTCAAGAGCAATATCAACAACTACGGCGGCCGCTTCCCGGAATATCCCGAGATAAACGAGCGGTACGATCCCTATGAGTTCGTCGATTACATCCAGCTCATGGAGTGTACGGGCGGCAATTCGTCGCGCGACCTGTTCCTTGACCCGGACGACAGTACAGTCCTCGACGACTACGACTTTTCGCCGCTCATTTCCTCATGCAGGGGCATACTCAAAACCGGAGCGAAGCCGCTGCTCAAGCTCGGCAACGTGCCCGCCAAGCTTTCGCGGGACGCGATCGCCCGCAGCGGGCTCGACACGGGGGATTTCGACGTCAATATTTACCCGCCGGACGACTACGGCGAGTATTACGATTATATCTGCGCCGTCGCCCGCGCCCTTGTCGGCGAGTTTACCCTTGAAGAGGTGCGGACGTGGCGCTTCGGCGTTATGACCGAGTACGAGAACCGGAGCTGGTTCATGGCTCCCTCCGGCGACCCCGCTCAGACCGCCGAGGCGTACTGCAAGCTCTACGACTACACGGTGCAGGCTCTCATCGACGTTATCGGCGCCGATATTTTCGTCGGGGCGCATTCCATGACCTGCTCCGAGGGCCTTTGGGACGAGCGCGAGTTCATACGCCACTGCGGGACCGGCACGAATTACGCCACCGGAGAGACCGGTACGCGGATCTGCTACCTTTCGTCGTCTTATTATGAGGGTTCTCCCGGCAACGTCGGCGGGACCCTTTCGATCGCTCAGATAACAGAGCTCCTTCGCTCGACTGCGGAAGAGGTCGGGCTGACCGACCTGATCTACGGGGTGGACGAGGGCAGGATCCTTTGCGGGACGCGCTCCGGGTCGGTCGACTCCCAGCTTGTATCCAGAACGGTAGGCTTTACGTATCAGGCGGCGTTCGACGCGAGACTCGTCAAGGAAATGTTCGACGCCGGGATGAACTATTTTTCATCATGGGATTACTGTTCCTTCGGCAACAGCGGCCTGCCTATGGTCAGCTGCCACGTCGCGGCCAACGCCGCAAAGTTCGGGGGCATGAACAGGGCTTCGGTCACCTGCGCGAAGCAGGGCAGGCTCCGGAATGCCCGCGTCGAGTGCGTCGCAGGCTGCGACCCCGAAAACCGCACCGCTCTCGTGATGGCTTACAACTACAAAAACAGCCTCGACTATCTGTTCACCGCCGAGACCTCCTACAAACTTAAAGTCCCGTTCATCACGGGCGGTACCGCCGAGGTCGCGATGTACGTGATAGACGACGACTGCAACTGGTTCGACGAGTGGAACGCCGTCAGGGACAGCCTCGGCGTAACGGACGACAAGTTCGCCTGGTCGCCCGACGACGGCTGCCCGAACTTCTCCGACCCCGAAGCCGCCGCGGTCTTCCGCGACTGGTGCGCCGCGAACACAAAGCTTGCCCAGCTTGAGCCCGAGGTCTTCACGGCGGAAGTGAAAAACGGCGAGATCGCTCTTGAAGCGGACCTCGCGCCGAACGCGGTCGTATTTTTCGAGATATCCGAGTAAGAACCAAAGATTTGTGAGGTAAATGACCATGATAATGAAACAGCTGTACGACGCTATCGGCGACGACAAGAAAACTCTGAGTTTTTCTTCCGGCGGAGACACGATGAGGGAACTCGCCTTTTATAATCTGATAAAGAACGGCGACCGCCCTCCCGAGGAGAAAAAGAGGATACTCGCCGATATGCGCGCCGCAGGCAAGAATTACGGCTTCACGTTCCGCGAGTACATTCTGTTTGAATTCTACAGGCGCACCCCCGAAGAGCAGCATGAGTTTATGTCCGACAAAGAGCGGCTGGGAATCACTCTGAAGCTCAACCCGCAGTCTGTCAGAGACCTGCTGGACAGCAAGTATGAAACCTATCAGCGTTTCAAGAAGTACTACAAGCGCGACGTGGAGTGGATCCCTTGCGGCGACAGGGACAAACTCAAGAGCTTCCTCGCGGATCACGGTGCCCTCATCGCGAAAGCCAATACCGATTTCGGCGGCTACGGGAACAAGGTCATCCGCCGCGATTATCCAGCATCGCCGGATGAGATCTGTGACCTTCTTTTCGAACGCTTCCCGGAGGGCTTCGTAGCGGAGGAGCTGCTGTCGAACCGTTCCGAGCTCAGAGAGATATATCCCAAAGCGCTCAACACGTTCAGGATCCCGACCCTGCGCAGCGGGGATAAGGTCAAAGTATTCCGTCCCGTTCTCAGGATAGGCGCCGGAGGCGCGGAGATCGACAGCGCACTGAGCAACGGCGGCATCCTTACCGCCGTCGATATCGAGACGGGCGTTATCACCCACGCGAGGGACGAGGGCTGCCCGTGCAGTACCTATCAGACGCAT
>JAILDS010000212.1 GCA_024689165.1 Clostridia bacterium | reverse complement strand
GTCCTCGGCGGCGGTATTGGCTCCGTAGCGGATCGAGTCGCCGAAATCGTACAGCGACAGGCCCGGCATGACGGTGTCGAGGTCGACCACGCAGACGGTCTCGCCCGTAACGTCGTCAAAGAGGACGTTGTTGAGCTTCGTGTCGTTGTGCGTGACCCTGACGGGCAGCTCGCCGGAGCCTGCAAGATTTACGAGTATGGGCATCTCGGAGCAGCGGTTCTTCAGGAATTCTATCTCGGACAGAGCGCTTGCCGCGCGGGAAAATCTGTCTTCCTCCACGGCGGAAAGGAAAGCCTCGTAGCGCTTCGCGGTGTTGTGGAAGTCCGGTATGGTCTCGCTGAGGATCTCGCCGGGGAGGTCGGACAGCAGCATGGCGAACTCGCCGAAGGCGCCGCCCGCCCTGCGGAAGCGCTCCGCCGAGTCGATCTCGTCGAAAGAGGACGCCCCGGTTATGTAATTGTACATCCTCCAGCAGCCTGAGGCGTGGTCGAAGTACAGGTCCTCGCCGGTACGCGTGGGAATGACCACGAGCCCGCTGCGCTGCGGGTCCCTGCCCATGGCCGTGTTTTTGCGCCTTATGTGCTCGGTGACGAGGCGGACGTTTTTCATCAGCCCGATGGGGTTTTTGAACGCTCCGGTGTGGATCTGCTGGAGTATATATGGCGTCCGGACGCCGCCGGACTCGAAAACGACCTTGTAGGTGACGTTGATATGGCCGCTGCCTACGGGGGTGCAGCCGACCACGCTGCCTTCGACCGCGAACGCCGAGGCTATCTGAGAGGCAAGAGAGGTGTTTTTCTGCATTGGGATTCCTCCTTTTCTGCTCAAATATAGTATAAAAACGGCTTTCAGTCAAGCCGAAGCGGCAAACGGGAATATAACAATTTTATTAAGAGAAAAAATTTGTTGTTGACAAAGGCTTCTTCAGGTTGTAGAATGTTGCCGTAAACCCAGCCTCATAAGGTGTTTTGAGGAAAGGAATAGGATGATAAAGATGAAAAAGTTACTTGCAGTCGTTCTCACTTTGGCGCTTGTTCTTTCCGTAACGGCAGCCTCCGTCGCCGTCGTCGGCGCTCAGGGTGAAGAAGACGCGATAGTGTTCGACGATGAGATCGGCGGCGATGCTGCGGCTCAGGCGGATTCCGGCGAGGTCGTCGCGTGGTTCTCCGATTTCGACCCGTCCACGATAACCGATATGTTCTCGGGCATCGACCTCAGCTCCATCACCGGCATGTTCGGCGATTTCGACCTGAGCAATATCACCGACCTTCTCTCGGGCTTTGACATCGGCTCTCTTCTCGACGGTCTTGACCTTGACCTCGGCGGTTTTGAGATGCCCGACATCCTGAGCACAATCATGGACTTTTTCAGCGGCCTCATGGGCGGCGGCGGGTCCGACACTCCGACCACTGCGGCTCCCGACAACACCACCGCTCCGACCCCTCCCGCCACCACGTCCCCGGCTCCCTCTACGACGAGCCCGAACGTAACGGCTTCTCCCAGCAACGTGAGGACCGGCGACTGATCGTATCTTACAGTCAGAATAATAACAAGGCGTCTTATGCAGACGCCTTTTTTTTGTCGGTTTTCAGACCCGTTTGAGAATAAGCTCAGTTATTCCGTCGTTCGCGCCGGGGCGTACCTCCAGCACGCCGGGGCGGTCTTTGAAGCGCTTGCGGACCGCGTCGCGCAGGACGGTGCCGTTGTTGTGCCCGTGGATGATCCTGATGATATAAGCCCCGCGGCTTCTGCGCAGGGCCGAGTTTACGGCAGCCTCCGCCTTGAACGGGTTCATGCCGTGAACGTCAACGGTGACGATCCCCTCGTACATATTAAGGCTGAAGCGCCAGCAGCTCGTCTGGCGTGAAGGCGTACTCTTTACCGCAGAATGAGCACCGGATCTTCTGCTCGCCCGACTCCGCCATATCGGCAAGCTCGTCCTTGCCGAGGGCGATCAGCGCGCCCTCGACCCGTTCGCGGGTGCAGGGGCAGAAGTACTCCGTGCCGAACTCGAAGAGCTTCTCGGTCTCGAAATCAGGAAGGACCCTGCGGCAGACGTCCCAGGGCGTCATGCCGCCAGACAGCATCTCCGTCACGCTCGGAAGGCCCGCAAGCCCTTTTTCGACGAGCTCGGCGGTGTCGTCGCCGGCGGCGGGCAGCAGAGAGATGATATATCCGCCCGCTTTGACGACGCCGGTTTTGCCGACCAGCACGCCCAGAGCGCACACGGTCGGCGTTTGCTCGCTGTAAGCGAAGTACGCGGTCAGGTCTTCGGCGATCTCGCCGGAGACGAGCGCGACCTGCCCGCTGACGGGCTCCTTGAGCCCGAGATCCTTGGTGACGCTCACGGTGCCGTTCCTGCCGACTATGCCGCCGACGTCGAGCTTGCCGTCGTACCTCAGGGGCATGTCGGCGCCGGGGTTTGCTATCGAGCCGCGCACGTTGCCGTCGCTGTCGGATACGGCGAGCAGGCTGCCCGCGCTGCCGCCGCCGTTTATCCTGACGGTGACGGTGTCGTCCCTGCCCTTCAGGGCGCAGCCCATGAGGGAACAGCCCGTCAGCAGCCTGCCGAGGGCGGCTGTCGCCACGGGAGTCGTATGGTGTATGCGTCTTGCGGTTTCGACTATTTCGGTTGTGTCGGCGGCTATGACGGAGACAAGCCCGTCCGACGTTATGGCTCTGACTGTATTCAAATCGTCTTCCTCATTACTGCAAGTATCCTGTCCGTATTTTCATCGGGGCGGCGGTCGGACAGATCGTCGAAGGCCTCAACGAGGCTGAGCCCGTAGGGGCGCGCGAGCTCTTCGAGCTCCGGAAGGGAATATGCCCTTTCGGCGACCTCGTCGGCGCCGCGTTCCCATAAGCCGTCGGCGCGCCGCGTGAAGATGTCGAGCCGGGAGCGGGTGATCTTCGTTTTTTCGTCGTATTCCGTCGTCCGCGCGGCGAACGCGTCGTCGGCGTCGTAGATAAAGTTCGAGTCGCCTATCGACACCCGGTGCTTGTGTTCCGTGTTCACGTCGAAAATTAAAACGCCGGGCTCCTCCGTGAACAGAGAAACGAGCCGGAACACCTCTGCGAGTTTTTTCGGGTCGGTAACGTGGTTGAGCCCGTCGAGAGTGCAGACGAAGGCGCCGACGGTCCCGTAGAGGTCGAGCTCGGTCATGTCCTGGCAGAGCACGAGCGGGGCGGGTACGCCCGCGGCGGCAAAATTGTTCATAAGGGACGAAAGCATGTCCGGCGAGCGGTCGACGCATATCAGGTCGAGCCCCGCCTTCACGAGTCCCAGAGAAACGTTGCCCGTACCGCAGGCGATGTCGCAGACGGTCTTTTCCGCGGCGCCGTGCTTTTTCAGAAGCTCGAAGTAGCGCCGCGCGTAAGCCGGAAAATCCACGTCGCCCATGAACTCGTCGTAGACGGACGCGAGGGCGCGGTAGTCGTTCACGGTTCCAGGTCCGGCTTGACGCCGTCGTTGTCGAGCCTCTCAAAGATGGCGCCGTAGCCGTTCGCGCCGTAATTGAGCGAACGGTTGACGCGGCTGATCGTAGCCGTGGAAGCGCCCGTGGCGGCGACGATATCCGTATAGACGACGCCGTCCGTGAGCATCTTTGCGACGACGAGCCTCTGCGACAGGGCGCGCAGCTCAGGGATCGTGCAGAGGTCCTCAAAAAAAGCGTAGCATTCTTCCTTGCTCTGAAGTCTGAGGACTGCCTCAAAAAGATAATCGCAGTTCACTTTATGGGTCGATTTGTTCATGATCTCCCTCCCTTGCGAGGTCGAGCTGACCGCGCAGCCGCCCGGCTGCGCGAATTCGGATGAGAGTGACCGCTGCGGGCGCGGACCCGTCGGTCTCTGTGATCGTTACGCGCATTTTAGCACTCTAAAATGCAAAAGTAAAGCCCGATTTGACGGCGTTTTTTTTCGGTCCGACCTCTGTTTTTTAAAAAGAAATAACTTTTCTTCTGTATGCGTTGACTTTTCCCCGGTGTTGTGATAAATTTTACAAGTACCATTGTGAAGGAGTGTGACTTTTATTTTGGACACGAGAAAAACCAAAACCATGAAAGGCAACGCCGCGGCGGCTTATGTAAGCTACGCTTTTACCGAGGTCGCCGCTATCTATCCCATTACCCCATCCTCCGATATGGCTGAGGAAACCGACCAGATGGCCGCCAGGGGCGTCAAGAACATCTTCGGTCAGGTCGTCAGAGTGCAGGAGATGCAGTCCGAGGGCGGCGCCGCCGGCGCGGTGCACGGTTCCCTTGCCGCTGGCGCTCTTACCACCACCTACACTGCTTCTCAGGGCCTGCTGCTGATGATCCCGAACATGTACAAGATCGCCGGCGAGCTCCTGCCCTGCGTTATCGACGTGTCGGCGAGGAACGTCGCGACCCACGCCCTGAATATCTACGGCGAGCATTCCGACGTCTACGCCTGCCGCCAGACCGGCTTTGCCATCCTTGCGTCTTCCTCCGTCCAGGAGGTCATGGATCTCGGCGCGGTAGCGCACCTGTCCACGATAAAGTCCAGAGTTCCCTTCGTTCACTTCTTCGACGGTTTCCGTACCTCTCATGAGATCCAGAAGATCAGAGTGTGGGATTACGATACCCTCAAGGGCATGGTCGACTTCGACGCGATCGACGATTTCCGCCGCCGCGCCCTCAACCCCGAGCATCCCGTGCTCCGCGGCTCTGCCCAGAACCCCGACATTTACTTCCAGGCCAGAGAATCCTCGAAC
Organism: Clostridia bacterium; assembly: GCA_024689165.1. GTDB lineage: Bacteria > Bacillota > Clostridia > Oscillospirales > Acutalibacteraceae > JAILDS01. The sequence continues at coordinate 14,433 of JAILDS010000212.1, read as the reverse complement.
GTCTACTATGACAAGGTCCCGGGCATCGTCGAGGATTACATGAAGCAGGTCAACAAGGCCATCGGCACGGACTACAAGCCGTTCAATTACTACGGCGCGAAGGACGCCGAGCACGTCATCGTCGCCATGGGCTCCGTCTGCGAGACCGCCGGCGAGGTCGTCGACTACCTCAACGCCAACGGCGAGAAGGTCGGTCTTGTCAAGGTCCGCCTTTACAGGCCCTTCTCCCCGAAGCATCTCATCGCCGCCCTTCCCAAGACCGTCAAGACCATCAGCGTCCTTGACAGGACGAAGGAAGCCGGCGCTCTCGGCGAGCCGCTGTGGCTCGACGTCGTCGCCGCCCTCAGGAACAGCGCCTTCAAGGACGTCCCGGTCTACGGCGGACGTTACGGCCTCGGCTCGAAGGACACCGGCCCCGCGTATATCGTCGCGGTATACCGCAACGCCCAGTCCAAGAAGCCGAAGGAGAGGTTCACCATCGGCATCGAGGACGACGTCACGAAGCTCTCCCTCAAGGTCAGGGAGAACCCCGACACCGCCCCCGCCGGCACGCACTCCTGCAAGTTCTGGGGCCTCGGCTCCGACGGCACCGTCGGCGCGAACCAGAACACCATCAAGATCATCGGCGACAACACCGACATGTACGCCCAGGGCTACTTCGCCTACGACTCCAAGAAGTCCGGCGGCCTTACCGTGTCGCACCTGCGCTTCGGCAAGAACCCCATCCATTCGACCTATCTCATCTCTCAGGCGGACTTCGTCGCCTGCCACAACACCTCTTACGTGTACAAGTACAACATCGTCGAGGACATCAAGCCCGGCGGAACGTTCCTGCTCAACTGCCAGTGGACGCCCGAGGAGCTCGACGAGAAACTTCCCGCCCACGTCAAGAGGTATCTTGCCAAGAACAAGATCAAATTCTACACCCTCAACGCCGTCGCCATCGACAAGGAGCTCGGCCTCAGGGGCAGGATCAACACCGTCCTGCAGTCCGCTTTCTTCAAGCTCACCGGCCTCATCCCGGAGGCTGAGGCGATCCGCCTGATGAAGGAAGCCGCCTACAAGTCCTACTACAAGAAGGGCGACGACGTCGTCCAGATGAACTACAACGCCATCGACAGGGGCGCGAACGCCGTCGTCGAGGTCCCCGTCCCCGCGAAGTGGGCCAAGTGCGTCGACGAGCCCGTCGAGACCGTCATCGAGACCGACAGGCCCGAAATGGCGAAGTTCGTCAAAGAGATACTCATCCCCGTCAACGAGCAGAAGGGCGACAAGCTGCCCGTCTCCATCTTCTCCGACCGTCCGGACGGCACCTTCCCGCAGGGCTCCGCCGCTTTCGAGAAGCGCGGCGTCGCGGTCCAGGTCCCCGTATGGAACGGCGACAACTGCATCCAGTGCACCCTGTGCTCCTACGTCTGCCCGCACGCCTGCCTGCGCCCGGTCGCGCTGACCGAGAAAGAGGCGGCGAACGTCCCCGAGGGCAACAAGCCCGCCGACATGATGCAGATGCCGGGCTACAAGTTCGTCATGAGCGTCTCCGCTCTCGACTGCCTCGGCTGCGGCTCCTGCGTGAACGTCTGCCCGGGCAAGAAGGGCAATAAGGCGCTGACCATGGCGATGCTCGACACAGCCACCTATCAGCAGCCGATGTTCGACCTCGGCGTCAAGATGGGCGAAAAGGAAGAGGTCCTTGCCAAGTTCGACGACACCAAGATCAAGGGCAGCCAGTTCAGGACCCCGCTGTTCGAGTTCTCCGGCGCCTGCGGCGGCTGCGGCGAGACCCCGTACGCCAAGCTCGCGACCCAGCTCTTCGGCGACAGGATGATGATCGCCAACGCTACGGGCTGCTCGTCCATCTGGGGCGGCTCCGCGCCTTCCACTCCCTATACCGTCAACAAGCAGGGCAAGGGTCCCGCGTGGGCGAACTCCCTGTTTGAGGACAACGCCGAGTTTGGTTACGGCATGTTCCTTGCCAACAAGCAGATAAGGGAGCGCCTTGCCGCCGACGTCGCCGTCATCGCCGAAAAGACCAGGAGCGCTGAGCTCAAGGCAGCGTGCGAGGAATACCTTGCCACCGCCGACGACTCGAAGACGAACAAGGCCCCCGCCGAGAAGCTCGCTGCGCTGCTCAAGGCAAAGAAGCTCGGAGGCGAAGCTCAGGCTGCCGCCGACGACATCCTCAAGGACGCCGACTTCCTCGCCAAGAAATCCCAGTGGATACTGGGCGGCGACGGCTGGGCCTACGACATCGGCTTCGGCGGTCTCGACCACGTTCTGGCTCAGAACGAGGACGTGAATATCCTCGTGTTCGACACCGAGGTCTACTCCAACACCGGCGGTCAGGCCTCCAAGTCGACTCCCGTCGGTGCGGTCGCCAAGTTCGCCGCCACCGGCAAGAGCGTCAAGAAAAAGGACCTTGCGCAGATCGCCATGACCTACGGCTACGTCTACGTCGCTCAGGTCGCCATCGGCGCCGACCCGAACCAGTGCCTCAAGGCCTTCCACGAGGCCGAGAGCTACAAGGGCCCGTCCATCATCATAGCCTACGCCCCCTGCATCAACCACGGCATCAAGAAAGGCCTTGCCGTCGGCATCGAGGAGGAGAAGAAGGCTGTCGCGGCCGGCTACTGGAACAACTTCCGCTTCGATCCGCGCCTTGCCGCCGAGGGCAAGAACCCGCTCACCATCGACTCAAAGGCTCCTTCCGCCAGCTACCGTGACTTCCTCATGGGCGAGGCGCGCTACAGCTCTCTTGTCAAGACCTTCCCCGACAGAGCGGAGAACCTCTTCGCCCGCGCCGAGGCGAACGCCGCCGACAAGTACGAGCATCTTCTCAAGCTCAAGGCGATGTACGAGGCTGAATGAGCCGAGTCGTCTGAGATATATCTGTAATCGGGGGCGGCGACCCCGCCCCAATGGATGAAATCAGCAAAAAGGTGGTGAAAAAAATGGACGGAAAAGAGATCGACATCGAGTCCTGGTCGCAGACAACTCAGTCGTGGATAGATTTCCTCAAGCTGTTCTTTGATCTTATTCAGCAGTTTGTGGCTACTATCATGGAATTCATCGGCGGTCTGGGCATAGGAGCCCTTATCGGCGGTTGATCCCGCTTTGCTTTCGCCCGCTTCGGCGGGCTTTTTATTTTTATATTTGAAAAGGATCATACCGTTTTTCGCCGTCTTGACAGTAAACGTATAAAAATGTATAATCCATCGGTAATATTCCCGCTGTCCGGGAACGTCGTCAACGGAGGTTTAACCTATGGAAAAAAGAGGCCTGAACGAGCTGCGCGAGATGTACCTTTCCTTCTTTGAAAGCAAGGGGCATCTGCGTCTGCCGAGCTATTCGCTCATCCCGCAGGGCGACAAGAGCCTGCTGCTTATAAATTCCGGCATGGCGCCGATGAAAAAGTTCTTCACCGGCGAGGTCACTCCGCCCAGGCGCAGGGTCACGACCTGCCAGAAGTGCATCCGCACGCCGGATATCGAGCGCGTGGGCAAGACCTCGCGCCACGGCACGTATTTCGAGATGCTGGGCAACTTTTCCTTCGCGGACTATTTCAAGGAGGAGGCCATCCCCTGGGCGTGGGAGTTTCTGACCGAAGTCGTCGGGCTCGACCCGGACTCTCTGCATATCTCCGTGTTCGAGGACCCCGAGGGCAAGCTCACGGACAACGAGGCCTACGATATCTGGACGAAAAAGGTCGGCGTGAAGCCCGACCATATGGTGCACCTCGGGCGTGAGGATAACTTCTGGGAGCACGGCCCCGGGCCCTGCGGTCCCTGCTCCGAGATATACGTCGACCGCGGCGAGAAATACGGCTGCGGCAGGCCCGACTGCGCTCCCGGCTGCGACTGCGACCGCTTCGTCGAGGTATGGAACATCGTCTTCTCGCAGTTCGTCAACGACGGGGCGGGCCATTACGAGCTGATGGACCACCCGAACATAGACACCGGCATGGGGCTGGAGCGTCTTGCCTGCATGGTCCAGGGCGTGGACAACCTTTTTGAGGTCGACACCGTCGCGAACATAATGCGCACCGTAAGCAGCATCGCCTGCAAAAAGTACCACGAAAACGAAAAGGACGACGTGGCTCTGCGCGTCATCACTGACCATATCCGCTCCACTACCATGATGATAGGCGACGGCGTCACGCCGTCGAACACGGGCAGGGGCTACGTCCTGCGCCGCCTGCTCCGCCGCGCCGCCCGCTACGGCAGACTGCTGGGCATAGACAGGCCCTTCCTCACTGAGCCCGCTCTTACCGTCATCGCCGAGAACGAGGGCGCGTACCCCGTCCTCGCCGATAAGAAGGACTATATCCTGAAGGTCATCTCCGCCGAGGAGGAGTCCTTCAACCGCACCGTCGACGCGGGGCTCGCCATGCTCAACAGCATGGCGGACAGGGTCGAGGGGCTGTTCTCCGGCGACGACGCCTTCAAGCTCGCCGACACCTTCGGCTTCCCCATCGACCTGACCCGCGAGCTGCTGGAGGAGAGAGGGATCGCCCTCGACGAGAAGCGCTTTTTCGACCTCGCGGCAAAGGCCCGCGAGACAGCCAGAAGCGCGAGGAAGAGCGACGATATAGACGCGTGGAAGAACTCCCTCGCGGGGCTCGAGAACGTGCCCGAAACGGTCTTTACCGGCTATGAGAAGCTTTCCGGCGGCGCAGAGGTGCTCGCGATAGTCGCCGGCGGCGAGAGGGTAGAGGAGCTGACCGAGGGGGAGGCCGCGCTTGTGCTCGACACGACGCCGTTCTACGCCGAGAGCGGCGGCCAGAAGGGCGATACCGGGCGTATCGCGTCCGCGGGCTTCGAGTTCGAGGTCTCAGATACCGTCAAGACCCAGTCCGGGCTTTACCTGCACAGGGGTAAGCTCCTGCGCGGGGTCGTCAACGAGGGCAACTCCTGCGAGGCTTCGGTCGACGCCGAAAAGCGCGCCGCGACCGCGAGGAACCATACCGCCGCCCACCTTCTTCAGGCGGCGCTCAGGAGCGTCCTGGGCAGCCACGTCGAGCAGGCGGGGCAGCTCGTGACCGACAGGACCGTTCGCTTCGACTTTACGCATTTCTCCGCCATGACGCCCGAGGAGGTCAGAAAAGCCGAGCGCCTCGTCAACGAGCAGATACTTACTGCAACGCCCGTCGTCACCGAGATAATGAGCCTTGAGGACGCCAAAAAGAGCGGCGCTATGGCGCTGTTCGGCGAAAAGTACGGCGACAGCGTGCGCGTCGTCTCCGTCGGCGATTTTTCAAGAGAGCTCTGCGGCGGCACCCACGTTAAAAACACCGGCGAGCTGGGGCTTTTCAAGATCATTTACGAGTCCTCCGTCGCTTCCGGCGTCAGGCGCATCGAGGCGGTGACGGGCATGAATTCCCTTGAAGAGATATACCGCCATATCGATACCGTCACGCAGGTCGCCGGCGCGATGAAGGTCGCCGACCTCACCGCCGTGGTGCCGCGCGCCATAGCCGTCGCGGCGAAGATGAAGGAGCTCGAGCGCGAGATCGACCGCCTCAACGGAGAGCTCGCCAAAAACGCCGGCGCGTCGATTATGTCCGGTGAAAAGAAGATAGGCGCGCTGAGCTTCGTGTCCGCTGACGTCGGCGCGAAAACGCCCGACGAGCTGAGAGGCCTCGCCGACGCGGTCAAGGCTGACGACAGGGTCGTGCTCCTTGCATGCTCCAATGCGGAAAAGGGCAGCGGAAATATCGTCTGCGCCTGCGGAGCCGGAGCTGTAGCCGCCGGAGCCGACGCCGGGAAGCTCGTCCGCGCCGCAGCGCAGGCCGCCGGAGGCAACGGCGGCGGCAAAAAGGACATGGCCATGGCGGGCATGAAGGACGCCTCCGCCATCCCCGCCGCCCTCGCCGCAGGAGAAAAGGCTCTGGCGGAGCTGCTTGGACTGGACGGCTGATAGCAGATAAGAACCTGCCGCGTTGCGACAGAACCTTGTTACTCGCAAAGCTCGTAATATGCCGATAGCCGAAAACCTGCCGCTTTGCGGAAGAACACAGTTGTTCGCTTTGCCAGCAATTGCGGATAACGAATACAGAACCGATCTTTCCCGATCCCAAACGGAATATGATTTGACCGGAGTCCGCGCGGGCTCCGGTCATTTCTGAAAAGTTATCAGTAAAACTTCTGAAAAGTGATCAGTAAATCCTCTGAAAAGTTATCAGTAAAATACTTGAAAAGTTATCAGTAAAGTGTTATGATACGTTCGAGGTGGTAATATGAGCCTGACAAAGACCGGTTACAAGCCAAGATTGATCGACCTGGCGATCGAGAAGCGGCTGAGTATATTCGGCGCAGTTTCGATAGAGGGGCCCAAGTGGTGCGGCAAGACGTGGACAGCGCTGAATCACGCCGCGAGCGTATCATATATGACGGATAGAAGTCAGAGAGATCTTGCGAGGGTTGATCCGAAATACATTTTTAAAAACGAGAGACCGCAGCTGATCGACGAGTGGCAGACTGTTCCGGGTATTTGGGATGCGGTCAGACATGAGTGCGACTCCGACAGCAACAAAGGCAAGTTCTTACTGACGGGGTCAACTACCCTTTTGAAGCCTGATGATGGCGGAGAAACGGTATTTCACACCGGCACGGGCAGGATCGACACGCTGCGCATGCATCCTATGAGCTTGTTCGAATCCGGGGATTCTGACGGACGCGTCGGCATAAGCGATATGCTTGAAGGTAATGTCGACTCTGGATATATACGAAAAGTGGAGCTCGGCGAGCTTGCGCAGTACATTGTTCGGGGCGGCTGGCCTGCTAATCTTGATACTCCGGATCCCGACGCAGGCATTATTCCCGCAAGCTATATCGAGGCGGTCGTAACAAGAGACATCCATGAGCTGTCTGATAAAAAACGCAGCCCCGAAAAAATGAGGATGCTGATAAGATCTCTTGCCAGGAACGAATCAAGCGTTGCCGGCGTCAAAACGTTGATAAGAGACATCGAGGAATATGATTCCGGCAGTGAGCTTATTCTTACGAGCGCGACGTTCTCGGATTATCTGAGCGTGCTCGATTCATTATATATGACCGAAAACCAGCCTGCGTATTCTCTCGGTTTCCGTTCTTCGGCAAGGGTCGGCAAGACTGCTAAACGGCATCTCGCAGACCCGTCGCTTGCGGCTGCTGCGCTTGACCTGACAGTCGATAAGCTTTTGAATGACCACGAGACCTTCGGACTGCTTTTTGAGGCTCTTGCCGAAAGGGATCTTTTGATATACGCTCTTTACCACGGCGCAAGGCTGTATCATTTCCGTGACAATCTGTCCGGAGCTGAGGTCGATGCAATTGTCGAGTTCAGAGACGGCTCATACGGAGCTTTTGAAATAAAACTGTCCGACGGGAGCATACCGGAAGCGATCGGAAGTCTTACCGCGTTCAGAGATCGAGCTGTTAAGAAACCTGCGTTTATGTGTGTGATTACGGGACATCTTGAAGCCGTGTGGCAGGATCCTGAGTCCGGTGTTTTTGTCGTTCCGCTTACGTCTCTAAAGCCTTAAAAAACCGGCTCGGCCGATGGGCTGCGCTTTTCGTCGCGCCGGTCATTTTTGACTTGCAATTTGCGTCGCGGAGGGATAAAATATGACCGTTAACACAATATGAAAGGAGAGCGTATGGACTGCCTTTTCTGCAAGATCGCCGCGGGAGAGATACCCTCTCAGAAGGTCTATGAGGACGACGTCTGCCTCGCTTTCAAAGACATAGACCCGCAGGCGCCGACGCACGTGCTTTTCATTCCCAAGAGGCACATAGCGTCTGCCGCCGCCGTCAACCCGGAGAATTCCGCGGACGTGGCGCACATTTTTGAGAAGATCGGGCCCGTTGCCGAAGAGCTCGGCGTAGCTGAGGACGGTTTCAGGGTCGTCTCCAATATCGGCGAAGCCGCCGGTCAGAGCGTTCCGCACCTGCATTTCCATCTTCTGGGCGGCAGGGAGCTTGCCTGGCCTCCCGGATAAACAAATAGAGTGCGGCGGCCTTTTGCCGCGACCGGCTTTTCTTTGTTCGCCAGCCTCGTCTGCCTTGCCGTTTTTCCCGGCAGGGTGGGCGTTCTTTGTATGTGCGCTCTCGTGCTGTTCATCGGGCTGCTCGTTTTTTTCAGAAGGACGGACCGGCTGACCGCGGCGCTGGTCCTTTTGTGCTGTCTAACCGCGTTATTTCTGAACGCGAAGGTCAACCGGGACTATAACGCGGCGATGGCGCTGTGCGGGCGCGGCAGGACGGTCGAGGGCGTGATAGTCGACCCGCCGAGGAATTATTACGGCTCCGAAAGCTGCACCGTGAAAATAACGAGCGTCGACGGCGAGCCTGCCCGGGCGAAAATGTATCTGACCGGTTCCGGGCTGTCCGGCGCCGGCGCTTATGATATCATCAGACTGGACGGCGCTTATATAAGGCCCGCCGGGTCCGGCACTAAGCGATCCGTCCTCGCGGCGCTGGGCAGAGGGATCTGCCTGACGTGTTCGGTCCCGGGAGACGGCGTCGATATCTCCGAAAACCCGGACAGGCCGTTCCGGGCGTTTTTCGCGGACCTCCGCGGGAAGCTGACAGCCCGCATCGACTCGGTCTATCCCGACGATACCGCCCCGGTCCTGAAGGCCATGCTCCTGGGCGACGCCTCCGACGTGGATACCGGAACGTACTCCGATTTCCGCCTGTCGGGGTTTTCGCATATATTCGCCGTGTCGGGCCTGCATCTGTCGCTGTGGGTCACCGCGGCGGATGCGATCCTTCCGGACAAACGGCGTTTTTCGCCTTATTCAAATATATTCAGCTGCCTTTTCGTGCTGTTTTTCTGCGCGCTGACCGGATTTTCTCCGTCGGTGACGAGGGCGGGCGTGATGGTCGTCCTGTCCCGTTCCGGCAGGATGATCTTCAGACGCGCCGATCCACTCAACTCACTGGGGCTCGCGCTGACGGTCATGCTGCTCATCTCTCCGAACGCGGCGACGTCGCGTTCCCTGATACTCAGCGCCGCTGCGACGGCGGGCATCCTTATACTTTATCCTTATCTTGCGAGGCTCTACTCGGATCGTTTCCTCCCGGAGCGGACAAAAGAGCTTTCCCGAGCGAAGCGAAGGAAACTCGCCGCGGCGGGAAGGCTTTGGACGCTTGTTTTTTCTCCTGTATGTCTGTCCGTTTCCGCGATGGCGTTCATAATGCCGGCCTCGGCCTGTCTTTTCGGCTGGACCTCTTTTCTGTCGCCACTGACGACCGTTATCGCCATGTTCCCGGCGACCGCGGGGCTCATCGCCGGCGCTCTCGGAGCGGCCGGGTCCCCGGGCGGGCTCCTTGCTTCCGCCGCGACCGCTCTGCTGCGCTTCGTCATGCTGGTATGCAGGCAGCTCGCTCTCCTTCCGGGCTCCGTCGTCGGGCTCGGATACGCTCGCTTTATCATCTGGGCTGCCGTGACAGCCGCCGCCGTCGCGCTGTGCTTCATACTGAAAAAACGCCCTAAACGGCTGCTGGAGCTCGTTTCGGGCGTGGCTGCGGTCTCTCTGGCGGCGTTGTTCGTATTTACGGCGTATCAGTCGAAAACGGCGGTCCGTGTCGCCCGCGTCGGTTCCGATGAATACAGCTGCTACGCGGTCCTTACGCCGGAAAAGACCGTTCTCATCGGCACGGGCGGGGACTATCATCTTAAGACAAGGCTCGAGGAGCTGCTTTATTCACGCTCGAGAAGGACCGTCGACGTGATCATCATTCCGCGCCTTAAGGAAACGGAGGACGGCAAAACTGAGGCGATAGCGGCTTCCTTCGGCGCGGAAAGGGTGATCTACTGTCTTGAACCCGGGAGCGCGGAGATCGGCGGCGCGGAGTTTTTCTGGACCGGAGAGACCGGCGGCGGGGCGGTGAGCCTTGTCGCTCCCGGCGGGTCGGTCCTGTTCTGCTGCCGACCTTCTGCGACAGCAGGGGAGCTGTCAAAGCTGCCCGGAGTGCCTGCGGCGTACGTTTTCAGCCGCGACAAGCTGCCTGTCGGCGCGGACAGACTCGTCCGCCCGGGCTCGCTCCTTCAGCCGGACTGAACGGCTTTTTCCTGAGCCGCGCGGACGCACCTCAACACTTTTCAAATCAATAGACTGTACAAGAGAAAGTACATAGTTTTTTGAGTTTTCGGATCTGCTGTGATAAAAAAGCCCCGGAAAACCTACGTTTCCGGGGTTTTGACGGCAGCAGCCGTCTTTTTTTTACTGCCTTATCTGCCCGTTGCCGCGGAGCAGGTATTTGTACGTCACGAGATCCTTGAGCCCGACGGGGCCGCGGACGTGGAGCCTGCCGGTGGAGATGCCTATCTCCGCGCCGAAGCCGAACTCTCCGCCGTCGGTGAACCGCGTCGAGGCGTTGACGTAAACGGCGGCGGAATCCACCTCGCTGAGGAACCTTTCCGCGCTCTCATAGTCTGAGGTCACTATTGCCTCGCTGTGATGGGTCGAGTATCTGTTGATGTGCTCTATGGCTTCGCCGACGGAGCCGACGACCTTTACGGAGATTATCTTGTCAAGATATTCCGTGCCCCAGTCCTCCTCGGTCGCTTCAACGGCGAAGGGAAGGACGGCGCGGACGGCCTCGTCGCCCCTGATCTCTACGCCGTGAGCCGACAGCATCTCGCCTATGGGCAGAAGGGCGAGCTCGGCGACGTCTTTGTGGATCAGAAGGCTCTCGCAGGTATTGCAGACGCTGATCCGCTGGGTTTTCGCGTTTTCGAGGATCTTGACTGCGGTGTCGATGTCCGCGCTCGCGTCGATATACACGTGGCAGTTGCCCGTTCCAGTCTCGATGACGGGCATCGAGGCGTTTTCGCGGCAGGAGCGGATGAGCCCCGCGCCGCCTCTGGGGATGAGCAGGTCGATGAACCTGTCCTCGCGCATGAGCCGGGCGGTAGTCTCGCGTGAGTTGTCCTCAATAAAGCAGACGGCCTCCGGCGGGAGCCCCACCGCCGCGAGGCTTTTTTTCATGACCTCGCTGATCGCCTTGTTGGAGTTGAATGCCTCTTTGCCGCCCTTGAGGACGCAGACGTTGCCGGATTTTATGCAAAGCGCGCCGGCGTCGGCGGTGACGTTGGGCCGCGCCTCGTAAATAACTGCGATAACTCCGACGGGCACGGTCTTTTTTGTCATGCTGATGCCGTTGTACATCGTCCCGCCGCCGGTAACGACGCCGACCGGGTCGGCCTCGCCGGCAAGGGACTTCATGGCGTCGGCGATACCGCCGAGCCGTTCCTGACTCAGAGCGAGCCTGTCGAGCATAACCTCGCGCATGCCGCCGAGCCTCGCGTTTTCAAGATCCTCACGGTTTTTTTCGAGTATATAGCCCGATTCAGCCATGATCCTCTGCGCGAGGTCGAGCAGAAAAGCGTTTTTGGCCTCGGTCGAAGCTGCCGCCATGGCGGCGCGGGCGTTTTTTGCCCTCGTCAGAGATTCAGTCAGATCAAACATAAGCGCCTCCGTTGCGGAAAAAGTCAGTCTTCGTGCGGGACGGCGAACGAAACGTCCTCGAACTGCATGGCGATGTCCTCGGTGGGGCCCTTGTAATCATACTTGCCGCCGTAAAGGTTCGACAGCTCGCTTTCCATGCTGCCGTCCGGGTGGCAGTTGATGACCGTGCATCCGCGCTGCGAGCCTTTTTTCCATATGCCGGGGTAGGCAAGGAAGTCCACTGAGTAGCCGTAGGACAGGTCGATGCCCTTGTAGTTCACGCAGAAGTAGTTGTAGTGGTCGTGCCCGCAGAAGGTGGAGTCTGTAGAGCCGAGTGCAAGCATGGCCTCGAACATATCGTCATCGCCGACGCCGCAGTAGATCTGCTTGCCGCTCTCGCCGACGACGCCGCGGACGTATTTCACGTTTTCGGTGTCATTGAAACCGTTCTCCTCGAACTCATGCCAAGCGTCGCGGTACTCGGTGAGCGGGATGTGGAAGAATACGGAGGTTTTGACCTCTTTGGGCTCCAGACCTGCGTACTCCGCCAGGTCGGCGTTGTAGCTGTTGAGTGAGTTTACGACGCTCTCATACCACAGCACCTGGTTGTGGTGGATGTTGTCATAATGCCAGAGGACGCCTAATTTGTCGTCGTCGAGGTAGGAGTGGGAGTCGAGCATGATGAACGCCCTTGTTATCTCTCCCAGATGGTTCTTGAGCTTTATGACCTGGTTGCCCACGCCGTCGACGTCTTCCGGACCGTCCTGGAACAGGCAGTGGCTGTACCGGCTCTGCTTGTAGAAGGCGGCTATGTCCTCACGGGTGAAGTAGCTGTAAGCCTCGGTGTCATGGTTGCCGAAGCAGACGGTCCAGTACACGCCGAGCCGTTCCATGAGCTCAGCGAAGATCCTGGCGCCGGTCTTGTTGTTGAACGTGCCCGCCTGGAAGGGCACCGGGTAGGCGATATCGCCGGTGACGATGACGAGGTCGGGCTTTTCAGCCTGAAGCATCGACGCGACTGCGTTGATGGCGCTCGAGTCCTTCGAAATGCACATCCAGCCGCCGCCGATGTGGACGTCAGTCAGCTGAACGACCTTGAAATCGCTGCTGCTGGTGAAATACCATGACCCGTCGTCGTCCCTGTAGGGCTGGAGCTGGTAATCGTAATGCACAGGTTCTATCTTGGCGACCTCGCTGAGGTGCGCCTTCGCGGCTACTGCGGTGACCACCGCCGTAACGCCGACGAACAGAACGATCGCGGCGAGGACGATGAGTATGATCTTCAGTGCGAGCTTTCCCCTGCCTTTTTTCTTTTCTTTCTTTACCTTGCTCATGGTAACTCCTTTCGAAACGCCTGCGTATGTTTTTACCGCCGTTTAGCGGCGAATATCCTTATGCCGGTCTCGTTTTCCGCTTTCGCGAGAGCCTCGTCGCCGAGTTCGCCCTCTACCGCAGCCCAGGTCTTCCCGCAGCGGACGATGGTGCAGTCATTCCCAAGGACGGAGCGAAGCTTTTCGGCGGTCTTTTTATCGTTGCCGCCCATCAGCGAAATAACGGACGATCTGATCAGTCTGACCGCGTTTATGATGATGAAAACGGACATCGCCATTCCCGCGGCGGCGTCGAGCTGCAGCTTGCCGAAATGCGTAACGGCGAAGGACAGAAGTATCACGCAGGTCGAAAAGAAGTCGGCGAGACTGTCCTGCGAGATCGTCCTGAAGATGTCCGAGTCGAGCTTCCTGTTGTAAAACCGCCTGAACAGCAGGAACAAGCCGAGCTTGACCGCGGCGCCGAGCGCGATGAGGACGGCGTACATGACCTGGAAGGTCACCGGGCGCGGGTACAGGAGCCTGTCGAGGGAGGTATAGCCGACGTAAACGCCGGTAAGAAGTATCAGTATGCTCATGAGAAAGGAGCATACGTCCTCCGCCCTCGCATACCCGTCCGGGAAACCGGGACGGGCGGGCTTTGCCATCAGCTGCGCCGCGGCGACGCACATCAGGCAGGAGATCGCGTCCAGAAGGTTGTTTATCGCGTCGGAATAGATCGCAACCGACGACGATGACACGCCGATATACAGCTTGACAAAGAACAGTATCAGGTCGGCAGACAGGGCGATAAGGACCCGGCGGCGCAGTATACGCGCACAGTCCGCCGGAGTGCGGACCGCTTTGATGTCGGAGGACGCCGCGGCGCGGTCATGCCCGATCATATTATGCAAAACGCGCGCGGAATGCGCTTTGACGGTATCATTGCTCTTTCTGCTCTTTCAGAGCGCCGCTTTGATCGCGCCGAGCAGCTCGGAGTATTCGTAAAACGCCGGGATGTCGGGGTTCGCGTCGCGTATGGCGTCCGTCGTGCGGAACAGGAAGCCTGCTGAAGACGCCCTGATCATGCCGATGTCATTATAGCTGTCGCCGCAGGCGATCGTTTCGATCCCGCAGCTCTGAAGAGCCCTGACGGTGGTCAGCTTCGAGTCCGGGCAGCGCATTTTGACCCCTGTGATCTCGCCGTTTTCCGCGACGACGAGCTCATTGCAGAAAAGGGTCGGAAGCCCCAGCTTCTGCATCAGCGGGTGCGCGAACTGCGTGAACGTGTCCGAAATGATCACGACCTGTGTGAGCTCCCTGAGCTCATCAAGGAATTCCTTCGCGCCGTCAAGCGGCGGTATGGTCGCGATGACCTGCTGGATCTCGTTGAGCCCGAGAGAATGCTCTCTGAGGATATCCATCCTGTAACGCATGAGCTTGTCGTAATCGGGCTCGTCGCGGGTGGTTATGCGAAGCTCGGGTATGTTCGTAGCCTCCGAAAAGGCGATCCAGATCTCGGGGACGAGTACGCCCTCCAGGTCAAGACAGACAGTTTTCATGTGAATCTCCCAAGGTTTGATGGATCCGGCGCGCGCGGCGGGAACACTGACGCCGCGCCGATGCGCCTTTGATACGATACACTATATCACAGGACGGTCTTTTTGAAAAGATATTTTTTCAAAAGCTTTTATT
>JAILDS010000189.1 GCA_024689165.1 Clostridia bacterium | reverse complement strand
AAATCCCCGACGATGATATTCGGGTCTTTGATCGTCGGTCTGACATATATCTCCTTTTCATATCCCGCGACGGGATGGATAACGTCGGGATCGGGCATTTTCCGGTTTTTCATGCTTCTCACCTTGCTTCAGAACGGCTGTTTCAACCGAGCTCCCAGAAGCCCGTTCCTGTTTCCGGGTCCGGCTTCCGACGGATAACGCCGCCGATAACGGGTCTCAGTTCTATCTCAGCGGTATAAAGAACGGTCACGGACCTGATATGCCCGCCCGCGGTCCCATGGACCCCATTGTTATTGAATGCAAATACTGCGTGCGTATGGTGGTACAGTTCTCCGTCATCATCGCAAATGATATTTCCGTTGAAGGCGACCAGCTCGAGCATTCCCGACAATTCTCTTGTTTCGAACGCGCCTGTTTCCGGCGAGAAAGTCTGTATTTCCGCTTTGTTGCATCCGCCTATCCCGCTGTACACGGCTGACCCGATCTTTTCGAGTCTGCAGAGCTCAAGAAGGGAGCTTACGATCTCCTCTCCCTTGTCTATCCTGACGTAATACGTCCGGTCATATTTTCGGAATTCCATTTTTCTCATCGGCTCCTTTTTCGCTCATCTGTCTTTTCGTTCTTTTGATTCTTTATCGTTCGCAGGCTACTCGCCGCTATTTTTACGGTAACGGAAAGATCTGTTTTATCGCTTTTACGGCGAGTTCTCATTGTTCCGTGACTGTATCGGCCCGTTCGGCTATCATTTTCTCCCGGCGTACGGCAAGCTCCGACCGGATAGACTCAAGGCGTTTGCCGGTCAGATCGTACCAGAAGAAGGGTATGACGCCCAGAGCGTTGACGAGCTGAGGTATCAGCACGTAGAACATCCAGATATAAAAATCTGTCTTCGCGCCCTTTACGGCAACCTGTTCGCCGTTCACCGTTTTGTAATTCAGGCCTATCACCGGCAGAACGGCGGTCGCTATCGAGGTGCTCACGGAGCCGGTCAGCTTGCCGAAGAAGGACGATACGGCGAAGGACACGCCCTCGTTCCTTTCCCCGGTTATAAGCTCCATATGGTCTATGGTATCCCCTATCATCTCCGTGGAAATGATGTTTTTTACGGTATTGACTATACTTATGACGATATTGAGCAGCATAAGTACGGGTACGGCGACCGCCTTGCTCGCGTAATGCCTGAATCCCGCGAAGAAGCATACGACGCCTATCGCCGCCTTTGAGACGAAATGGATCATCATCAGCTGCTTGTTGTCGAACCTGCGCTTTATTGCGGGAATGAACGGGTAAGTACCTATCCCGACCGCGCCGCCCGGTATGTCGATAAGCAGCTTCAGGG
The DNA here is from genome assembly GCA_024689165.1 of Clostridia bacterium. GTDB lineage: Bacteria > Bacillota > Clostridia > Oscillospirales > Acutalibacteraceae > JAILDS01. The sequence goes on along the minus strand of JAILDS010000189.1, from coordinate 1,764 downwards.
AGTTGAGGTGCAGCACCTCCGCGAAATAATAGGTGGTGAACACGTTGTAAAGGCCGCCCGCGGACATGAGCATATTGCTCACGACTATGAGCAACAGCGGCTTGTTGTGCGCAAGCACTCTGAAGATCTCAACGATCCCGGGCTGACGGACTGACTGCACGACTCTCTCCTTCGTGAATATGCCGGCGAGTGAGTACAAACCTCCGCCGAATACCGCGGATGCCACGCCGATAAGCAGAAATACCGTCCTCAGGCTGACGGCCCACACTCCTTTATCGGACGCGTCCATGAGCGAAAGCAGCAGCGTCTGCGACGCGCCTGCCGTTATTCCGCTGATGAAGGTCGAAAAAGAGATTATCCTCGTTCTGTCCGGCGGAATGGGCGAGACCGCGGTGGTCATCCCGTTGAACGGCACGTCGGCAAAAGTATAGCACATCTCCCAAAGGATATAAGATGCGTACATATACGCTGTCTTATATATAAGCCCGACCCCTACGGAAGGCACGCTTTTCATGAACGAAGGGCCGCCGAAAAGCACGACCGTCAGTATGGCGAACGGCAGGGGCGTAACGAGCAGCCACGGACGCAGCTTTCCGAAGCGCGTCCGCGTTTTGTCGACGAGCGAACCTATAAGCGGGTCATTGACCGCGTCCCAAAGGCCGGAAAGGAGCATCATGAAGGAGACCGACCCGGCGGGCAGACCGAACACCTTTCTGTAAAATATGGACAGGTAACCGCTCTGAGTCGGAGTAGTGGCAAAACTTTTGCCGCCCGCGGCAAGACCGTAGGCAAGCGCTTCTCCGTAAGAGACGTATCGCTGTTCGGCTGCAAAGCTCATTACTGGCATTCCTCCGTTCGATACGCGCCGCGCCTTGATATCGGCCCTTCGGACCAAAAGATCTGATACTGAACAATCATAAGGGGTTTATTTCAGAAACACGTCGTAATACGCCGCGCACAAAAAGGCGGAGGCGACGCCGCACTGCGCCAGAAGCTCCGCGGCGTTGTCCGGGTCTTCATAGCCGGAACAGAAGAACGGGTCGTAAAGCCCGTCCTCGGTCCCGGTCAGAAGCTCCCGGTCGAGCACGGCTTCAAGCATTTCCATCGGTTTCGTGTCTTTTGTCGGATCAGTTTCAAAGAACTTAACGTAGCTTCTTGCGAGCCATCCGACGCACCACGCCTTGTATATCGGGTTGCCGTTCATCCGTATTACGGAAGAACCGTCTTCCGTCTGTTCTTCACTGAACATCAGCCCGAGCGTGGCGTTCACGGTCCGGCGAGTAAGGTCATAATATGCTTCATCTCCGGTGATCTCATACAGCAGACTGCCTGCGTAGATCATTGTCGCCTGATTATAAACGCCCTTCCAGTGGTTTTTTTCTCCGGTTGCAGCGACGATGTTGTCGATGAAAAGATCGTCTTCCCGCAGCGCGGAGTTCACCCAGTCGTAGATCTGCCTGCCCTTATCAAGGTATTCTTCATTTCCGGTGCACTGATACGCCAGCAGGAACGCTATCGCGGCGGGGGCGTTCGAACAGGCGTTCTTGCTGCTGCGGTCCATGGACCAATATATACCGCCGCCGAGCTCGTTATCCCAGCCGGTTCAGAGAAATTCAAGATTCTTTTGCGCGGCTTTAAGGAAATCGGCTTTGCCGAGCTGCCTGTATCCGAGCAGGAGCTGGATGCACACCCACTCATTGTCGTCGTAATAGTAAGAGTCCCGGTTGCCGGCAACGGAATTATAGAACGAGACTCCGCTGACAA
>JAILDS010000183.1 GCA_024689165.1 Clostridia bacterium | reverse complement strand
GGGCCCGGAAGCTTTTACAAGCTCCTCAAGCCCGGCGATGAGTTTCGGGTTGCATTTGTCACCGGCGTGGAAGTCGGAGACCATCAGGATACGGAAACGGCCGTCTGAATTGAATCGCAGCTCACGTTCTGACGTCATGCGTCGCCCTCCGGAAATTGTACGCTCGTTTTTGATCAGCCGAATCAGTTCAACAGAACGTATTCAAGCTCGAAGAAGCCCCTCCAGGCCGTGAATTCTATCCTGACAAGGCTCGTTTTGATGGGTTTCAGGTTGAATATCTTTTTGTGCCCGATATTTTCACCTTCGGCGATACGCTTCATCCTGCCCTTCGCGTCTTTAGCGAATACGGCAAATTCCTCGACGTGCTCGCCGTTTGTGATAAGCTCCTTCAATATGATCCTGTCGAAGGCTTCCTCTTCATTGAATTCGATCTCGATAAAAGGCTTTTTATCCTCGTCCGATGGCCGCCATGCGGTTCGCATGTCATCCGTCCGGACGCAGCTGCCGGAGTCGGATTCGGAATACTCCGACGAGGTCCTTATCTCTTTGACGTGCCCGGACAGAAGGTTGAAGCCGTAGAAAAGCTCAAGATCCTTGCCCAGAGAACGCAGGATGCTGTCGTCGACCTCGTCAAGGCGGCCCTTTTTGTCCGGAGAAAGACCTAAAAGAAGATTCGCGTTGGAGCCGACGGTCCTGCCGTAAAGATCGAGCAGCTTGTCCTTCGTCTTTGATGAGTACTTGTCGTCCGCGGTAAAGAACCAGTGCGCGCGCAGGGGGACGGCGACCTCGCAGGGATACCAGATGAAGTCCGTCTCATTTTTGATCCGCTTGCGCGAACCGAGGTCCAGCTCCATGACGCCGGCGTCCGAATCGCCGTCGGGCCCGCAGGACGCGGGGATAACTGACCACTCGTTTTTGCGGGTCACTCCCCTGTCGTTGCCGGAATACCGTATATCCGGCCCCGCAAAGCTTATAGCGGCGTCCGGCGCAAGGGAGCGGACGGTCGCGTAATAGCGCTCCCAGTCGTAGTCCTGAGGCTTCTCAGCCCCGCAGACGCCGTCAAAGCGCACGCAGAAAATATCGCCGTAATTCGTCAGCAGCTCTTCGAGAAGGCCGACGAAGAAATCGTCGTAAGCCCTGCCCGTCCCGTAGGTCGGCTCATGCAGGTCCCACGGAGCAACGGAAACGCCGAATTTCAGGCCGTAACGCCTGCAGGCGGCGGAGACCTCCGCGACAAAGTCGCCCTCGCCGTCGCGCCAGGTCGACCCCCTGACGGAATAATCGGTTTTTGCGGTAGGCCACAGACAATAACCGTCATAGTGCTTGGCGATCAGGATAACTCCCGACATTCCGGCGGCTTTTATCGTGTCGCAAAGGATATTCGCGTCGAAATCCTCGGGCCAGAACGAGGAGGCGGGCGTAAACCCGTTGCCGTACTGAACGCCGGTAAACGGCGGCATACCGTAACACAGCAGAGCGTTGAACTCGCTCTGCTGGTAGTCAAGCTGCACCCGAGTCGGGTGAGCCGAAAGGCATGCTTCCGGAAAAGAATGATTCTTTTTCATTCGTCTGCGTCACTGAATCTGCCGCCGGTACCTTATGACAGAACCGGAGATCAATCGTTATTGGTGGCTATTATGTCCGCCCCGGTACCGAGAACGTCCGGGATTATGACCTGCCCGATCTCGACGGGAGCGTCTACGGAGACCCTGTTGATCTCACGCATAACGTCAAAGATCATGTTCTTGGGGATATCCGACGAGGTCTTGACCGGAACAACGGGAAGCTTTCCGCCGTTGACCTTGACGGTAGACGCAACCATCCTGCGCGGATCGGTGATCTCATTCTCGGCGTACTTTTTCCCTCTGGGGCAGGCGTTGCCTTCTATTGAAACGATGCTGTCCCCGTCGAGCGTGACGGTTATGGAGCAGCCTCTCGGGCAAGCAACACAGGTAAGCTGTTTTTCCATGCTCATACCTCCACCCTGACGGTTATCCTGCTCTCGGGCGTAAGAGAATCAAAGACGGAGGCAGGGATCAGAACGTCCTCCATCTCTCCGGGAGCGACCTTGATCTTTTTCTTTGACGAAAGGACCTGTCCGTCGCACTCGAGCACGACCCTGGGGTTGTTGTATATCGCGCCGACGCGGAAATACAGCTTGACGTCCTTTTTGTCCTTTATGTTTATCTTCTGAGGAACGATATACCTCACGCCGAAGCCGGTCTCCGGGCGGATATACTCCGGGTCGGAAAGCTCGCCCCTGATGTATCTCGCCGCGCCCTCTCCCGCTATCTGCGACTCCATGGTGACGAAGTCGACGAGGTCGTGCACCTGAAGCACGTTGCCGCAGGCGAACACGCCGGGCATCTCAGTCTGGCGGAGCTCGTCGACCACCGCGCCGCGGGTCACTCTGTCAAGGGGTATGCCCGCGCCGACCGTCAGCTCGTTTTCGGGGATAAGGCCTACCGAGAGCATGAGCGTGTCGCACTCGACGTGCTCGATGGTTTCCGGGATAGGCTGCAGCTTTTCGTCTACCCGCGCTATGTCGACGCCGGTAACGCGTTGATCGCCGTAAACTTTCACGACGGTCGTCGAAAGCTTCAGCGGGATGTCGAAGTCGTTGAGGCACTGGACGATGTTCCTTGTCAGGCCGCCCGAAAACGGCATCAGCTCGCAGACCATCTTGACCTCTGCGCCCTCAAGGGTCATACGGCGGGCCATAATGAGGCCGATGTCGCCCGAGCCAAGGATAACGACCTTTTTTCCGGGCATGTAGCCGTCAAGGTTGACGTATTTCTGCGCGGTGCCCGCGGTCATGACGCCTGCCGGACGGGTGCCGACTATATTCAGTGCGCCCCTCGGCCGCTCGCGGCAGCCCATGGCAAGGATGACGGCCTTCGCCTGAAGCTTCATCAGGCCGTCCTTCTTATTGACGCAGGTCACCACCTTTTCCGGTGAAACGTCGGTGACCATGGTGTCCGTAAAAACCCTGATGTCGGTCTTGTCGACGAGTTTTATAAACCTGTCGGCGTACTCGGGCCCGGAAAGCTCCTGACCGAAGTAGGTCAGTCCGAAACCGGTGTGTATGCACTGCTCCAGGATCCCTCCCAGCTCAGACGCGCGTTCGATGAGCGCTATATTTTCAACGCCGCACTCTCTCGCCTTCAGAGCCGCCGCCATGCCGGCAGGACCGCCGCCGACGACGACCAGATCGTATGTCATACGCTCGTTCATTATTTCGTCCTCTCGTACAGCAGCTTCGACTCTCCGCCGAATTTTGTGACGGTGTTCAGCTCGGCCCCGGCAAGCTCAGCCAGCAGTTCGGCGACCTTGCTGCCGCAGAAGCCGCCCTGGCACCTGCCCATACCGGCCCTTGTGCGCCGTTTAACGCCGTCTATGTCGGTCGCACCGGCTTTTATGGCGTCGATTATCTCGCCCTCGGTGACGCTCTCACAGCGGCAGACTATACGGCCGTAAGCTGGGTTCTTTTCTATCGCCTCCGCCCGCTCGGCGTCGGTCGCGTGCCTGAAGCGGAACACGGGCTCCCTTACGGGGTCAAAGGATTCGTTCTTCTGCGCGCCGGTGAGCTCCTCAACGATTTCCGTGACGCGCTCGGCTATCGCGGGAGCGGCGGAAAGACCGGGCGACTCTATGCCGGCGGCGTTTATGAAACGTGGGTTCGCCTCGCTGACGCCTATTATGAAATCGTTGCTGTCCGGATGAGCCCTGACGCCGGCGAAGGACGTTATGGCGTCGCGGACGCTCGCCTTGGGAACGCTCCTGCCGCCGAGCCTGGCGACCTTGTCAAGCCCCTCGAGGGTCGTCGAAACGTCTTCCCTGCCTTCGGTGAGATCGACCGAGGTCGGGCCGACCAGCAGGTTGCCGTCGACGGTAGGCGTAACGAGCACGCCCTTGCCCATCTTGTTCGGGCACTGGAAGATCGTCCTTGAAACGAGCGAGCCGACCGTTCTGTCAAGCAGGTAATACTCGCCGCGTCTGGGGATTATCCTGAAAGAATCGTCGCCAACCATGCGGGCGATCTCGTCGGCGTAAACACCCGCAGCGTTTACGATATAAGAACACTCGAACGCGCCCGTTGAGGTCGTGACGACAAAGCCGTCCTCCGTCGCTTCTATCGCGGTCACCTTGCAGCCAAGCTTCAGATCGACGCCGTTCTTCACGGCGTTTTCAGCCGCGCCTATCGTCAGCTCATAGGGGCAGACGATGCCGGAGCTCTCACAGAAGAGCGCGCCGACAGCCTCGGGCGCGACGTTCGGTTCAAGCTCGCGGAGCTTATCCGCGCCGATGATAGACACGCCGGGAACGCCGTTTTTCCTTCCGCGTTCGGCAAGCTCCTCAAGCGTCGCTTTATCCTCTTCCGAAAAAGCGACGACAAGGGACCCGCAGTTTTTGAAGGGAACGTCCAGATCGCGGCAGACGTCCTTCATAAGAGCGGTGCCGCGAACGTTCAGCTCGGCCTTCAGAGTGCCCGGCAGAGCGTCGAAGCCGCCGTGGACTATGCCCGAATTCGCCTTTGAAGCGCCCATAGCGACGTCCGGAGCTTTTTCGAGCAGAGCCGTTTTCAGTTTGAGCCCGGAAAGCCCGCGGGCGATCATAGCCCCGCAGACCCCGGCGCCGATAACAATTACGTCGTATCTCATAGTTCTCCCGTTCCGATAACTGATGACTTTCGTCTTTTCAGCATTATACCCATCTTGTGTTTTTTTGTCAACAGAAATGGCTCAAAACTACCAGCTCCGCTCTCTCTTCCGGCGTCTGACGTACGCTCCGACGCCGGCTGCCGTGCCAATGAGCGCGACCGAGGCAAGACCCGCGTATGACTTTATCACATCCTTCGATTTCGCCTGCGGGGCGCCGCCGTCCTCCGCGTCGGCTCCGCCGAGCCCGGCGTCATAGTTTTTGACGTCCTCCCACAGGGAATTCATAAGCGTGTTTATATTGTCCGGCAGCCTTAGGAATATCTCTGTCTTCGGAGTATGCTCCTCGTCCGGATAGAGGATCTCGTTCTGATAATACTCGTAATCCTCGTCGTTTATTACGAGCACGTTAGGCGAAGCGTAGCAGATATACTCGGCGTTGGCGAGGGCAACGTCCGGCTCCTGAAGGAAGTTTATATACAGCTCGGCTGCAAGCTTGTTCCTCGTCCCCTTCAGTACGCACGCCGCGTCGACGAAAACGTTGACTCCTTCGTCGGGATACACGAAAGCGAGGTCCTCGTTGTTCTCGTACATCAGCAGATAGTCGCCCGCGTAATACGCGCCGATCACGGCTTCCCCGCTTTCCATCTTGTCGAATATCTCATCGTTGACGTAGGACTGGAGCACCTGCTTCTGGTGGCAGAGAAGGTCGGCCGCAGCGCGCCACTCCTCCTCCTCAAGCGTGTTGAAGTCGATATCAAGAATGCTCTGAGCGATGGCGAACGCGTCCCGCGGGTTATTGAACATGACTATCTTGCCCGCGTAATCGGAATTCCACATGAGCTTCCAGCTCGTGGGCGGCTCCGTGACAGCCTTCGTGTTGTAGATCAGACCGACCATGCCGACGTTGTAGGGCACCGAATATCTGTTTTCCGGGTCGTAGGCAAGCCCCCTGTAACGCTCGTCGATGTATTTGTAATTCGGGATATTACCGAAGTCGAGTTCCTCGAGCAGATCTTCGTTGATCATACGGCCGATCATGTAATCCGAAGGGAAGACCACGTCGTAGCTTATCCCGCCGCCCTTGAGCTTGGCGTACATCACCTCGTTGTTGTCGAAGGTGTCGTACACGACTTTTATGCCGTACTTCTTCTCAAATTCGGCGTTGACGTCCATGGTGCCGTCCGAGCCGTCGGAAATGTACTCTCCCCAGTTGTAGACGTAAAGAGTCGTTCCGCGAAGAGCCTCTATCTCCTCATCCGTGGCTGCCGCGGCGGAGCATGAGCATACTGCTGTGAGCAGCAGCAGGACCCCGGCGGACAGAAGGAAGCGCGTGACGGACGGCCTTCCGCTCACGTAAACGGGCTCGCTCCGGGCGTTGTCCGGCGCGGTTCCCGCAAAACTCTGCTTCATTTCTTCTCCCTCCTCTGCGACCTTGCCTGAACGAAATTGTAGACTACGAGAAGGATGAAGATACATACGAACATAATAGCGGACAGGGCGTACATATCGGGTTTGACGCGCTTTTTGGTCATGGAATAAATGGCTATCGGCAGCGTCTGGAAGCCGGGCCCGCTGGTAAAGTATGAGATAATGAAGTCGTCGAAGGACATCGTGAACGACATTATGAGCCCGGTAAGGATACCGGGAACGATCTCCGGCACGACCACCTTGAAAAAGGCCCTTACAGGTTTCATGCCCAGGTCCTCCGCAGCCTCCGGAAGGTGCGGGTCGACCTGGCGCAGCTTCGGCATGACCGACAGGATCACGTACGGCAGGTTGAACGTCACGTGGGCGATGAGCAGAGTCGGGAACCCGAGCACGTCCGACTTATTGACGAGCCGCCCGACGAATACGAACAGCAGCATCATGGATATGCCGGTCACGATCTCCGGGGCCATCATGGGGATATTCGTCACGCTCATTATGCCCGTGCGGAACCAGCCCTTTTTGCAAGCGTCGATGCCTATGGAAGCCGCCGTCCCGAGAACAACGGCGATCACCGACGACAGCACCGCGAGGATGAGCGTGTTGCGCAGGGCGACGATTATATCCTCCTCCGTGAAAAGGGTCTTGTACCATCTCACGGAAAATCCGGCGAAAAGCGAAGTGCTGTTCGAGTCATTGAAGGAGAAAAACAGGATATAGATCAGCGGAGCGTACAGGAACAGGAAAACAAGAGCCATGCAGATCCTGCCGGTAACAGAGGTCTTCTTTTTCACATCAACACCTCCCCGTCGCTGTCGGCGTCGCTGAATCGCCTCATGAAAAACATCGAAACGAGTATCAGAACCATCAGCACGAGCGAGAGCGCCGCGCCGAGGTTGTAGTTGTACGACAGGGTGAACTGTCTTTCTATGACGTCGCCGATAAGGTCGAAGGAGCCGCCGCCGAGCTTCTGTGAGATATAGAAGGTACTGACGGACGGCACGAAGACCATCGTAATGCCGGAGACGATCCCGGGCACGGACTGCGGGAGCACGACCTTTATGATGGACTGGAGCTTCGAGCAGCCGAGATCCGAGGCGGCGTCGAGCATGGACGGATCGATCTTCGTCATGATCGAGTAAAGCGGAAGGATCATATACGGCAGGAAGTTGTAGACCATGCCGAATATGACGGCGCCGCCGGTGTTTATCATGTGGACGGTGTCGAACCCGAGTTTGCTCAGAGCAGCGTTGATGATGCCGGTGTCCTGAAGGATATTCATCCAGGCGTAGGTGCGGATAAGGAAATTCATCCACATCGGCAGCATGACGAGCATCACGCAGGTCCGCTGAACGCTCGCCCCCGAATGAGCCAGCCAATATGCGAAGGGATAGGCTATTATCAGGCAGATGATCGTTGAAAGGACGCCGTACCAGAGCGAACGGATGAAGGTATCGAAATACGCGCTGAAGAATTTTGAGATATTTACAAGGGTAAACCCTCCGTCGGACCCCGTGAACGCGTAATAAGCGACAAAAACGAGCGGGGCTATCACGAACAGGACCGACCAGACGACGTAGGGAGCGGACGCGGCTTTAGCCGAAAAAACGCGGTTTTTCATTCGTCCTCTTCGTCCTCCTCGGGTTCCGACAGCTCGTCGAACTCCTCAGAGAACGAGCTGTAGTCGCCGTAAAGCCCGGAGTACTCGGACTTGGGCATGATATGTATCTCGTCCGGCTCGATCTTCAGGCCGACCTTGCTGCCGACCGGGTGGTAGTCCGTAGTCTGGACCATCCATTTGAAGCCGCCTATATCGACTATCGTTTCATAATGGACGCCCTTGAAAGTCACGAGCGTGACCTCGCCGGTGAGCATACCCTCCTCCACAGGGACGAAGTCCACGTCCTCGGGACGGACGACGACGTCGACGGCCTCGTTCGGGGCGAAGCCCTTGTCGACGCACTTGAAACGCTTGCCGGAAAAATCAACGTAGAAATCCGAGCGCATCATGCCGTCGAGTATGTTGGATTCGCCGATGAAATCGGCGACAAAGGCGTTCTTCGGCTCGTTGTATATATCCTCCGAGCGCCCCATCTGCTGGATCTTGCCCGAGTCCATGACGACGATCGTGTCGGACATGCTCAGAGCCTCTTCCTGGTCGTGAGTCACGTAAATAAAGGTTATCCCGAGCTCCTGCTGGATCTTTTTGAGCTCGGTCTGCATGTCCTTGCGCAGCTTCAGGTCGAGCGCTCCGAGAGGCTCGTCGAGGAGAAGGACCTTGGGCTTGACCGCGAGAGCGCGGGCGATGGCGACGCGCTGCTGCTGACCGCCGGAAAGAGATTCCGTCCTGCGCTTGCCGAAGCCCTTGAGATTGACCATTTCGAGCATCTCGTCGACGGTCTTCTTTATCTCTTTTTCGGGACACTTCCTGACGCGCAGGCCGAACGCTACGTTCTCATAGACGTTGAGGTGCGAAAACAGCGCGTATCGCTGAAAAATCGTATTGACTTGCCGTTTATAGGGCGGTACGTCGTTTATTACTTTCCCCTGAAAAACAATATCCCCGCTGTCAGGCTGCAAAAAGCCGCCTATCAAGCGAAGAGTAGTTGTTTTTCCGCAGCCCGACGGACCCAACAGAGTAACAAACTCCCCGTCGCGGATGCTGAGATTGATGTTGTCCAGAATGGTCTCCCCGTCAAACGACTTGCTGACATTCCTCAGGTCAATGATAACGTTTTTTTCCAACGAACTGCCCCTCTCCTGTTTAGTAGTTACCCATACTTTTTCATAACCCTGCATACGGCTATGCCAATGATGGTTATGGTAACGACCGCGCCGATCTTAGCGAACCTGACAGCTTCTTTTCTGTCCATAAAGCACCTTTTTCTTCATTATTCAATATATTGATTCAATAGCTTACGGCTATGACCGAGCCTACGTCCGAAAGCTCTTCTTCCGAAAGCGAAACGGCAGATACCCCGTATACCCGGCAGAAAGACTCGACTCTCGCGTAAAACGGGCTTTTCTCAAGGCTGCCGTTAAACCCGAGCGTCCTTCGGTCGAGCATCCCTGTTGCCCCGGCGAAAAAGCCGTGATCGAAGCCCGGGAGCCGGACGCAGCCCTTCTCAAGCTCAAGGACCTCCGCGCCGTTATCCCTCATCGCCCGCGCGGCTGAAGCGTCGTCAGTTATGAAGGCGTTTTCCGCCACCGCGACCGCTGAACAGCGGCAATACCCCTGGCGTATATCGATTCTATCACCGCTCGAAAAGAAATTCAATAGCTGAGGGTCGAGAGCGGAAGTTTTTCCGAAAATCCTTCTGCCGGAAACGAGCGCGTTCAGCCTTACGTCGCCCGGATAGGGCGAAACCGGATCGCAGTCCGCAAAGACCGTTTCGACCCCGAGCTTTCTCAGCTCCGCGGCGGCGCGGTACTGGCACGGGGCGATAACGGCGACGCCCGGCTGAGGCGAACAGACGTAAAGGTCCGCGTGCGAGCCTATCCTCGGGTCGAGTCCGGCGAAGGGTTCGACCGTGACCACCGTGTGCCCGAGTCTTTCAAGAGCCCCGATCAGCCCGTCGTTGCCCGCCCCGACGACGAGAACGCTCACTTCACCGCCTCGAAAGCCTGCCTGATATAGCTCGCGCCGACAAGCTCGATCTTGTTTTTCAGCTCGGCAGGCATCTGTTTGAGGTTCTGAAGCGGTATGACGCAGCGGCGGAAGCCGAGCCTGTGGGCTTCTCTGACGCGCTGCTCGCAGCCGCCGACGCTCCTGAGCTCGCCGGCAAGGCCGATCTCTCCGAAAGCAATAACGTCCTGAGGCACGACGACGTCCTTGAGCGAGGACACCATCGCGAGCGCGACGGTCAGGTCCGTCGCGGGCTCGTCGACGCGAAGGCCGCCTACGATGTTGACAAAGACGTCGCAGTTGCCGAGGATATAGCCGCACTTTTTCTCAAGCACGGCGATAAGCATCGAAAGCCTGTTGTAATCGAAGCCGTCGGACATTCTCCGCGCCGTGCCGTAGCCGGTCGCGGTAACGAGAGCCTGCACTTCAGCCATTATCGGCCGCGAGCCCTCCATGACGCAGGCGACGCAGGAACCCGAAGCGTTTTTCGGCCTCCCCTCGAGCATGGACTGCGAAGGGTTCGGGACTTCCCTGAGCCCGTCGTCGCCCATATCGAACACGCCCAGCTCGTTGGTAGACCCGAACCTGTTTTTGACCGCGCGGAGCAGCCTGTACGAAAAATGTCTGTCGCCCTCGAAGGAAAGCACGCAGTCGACTATGTGCTCGAGCACCTTCGGCCCGGCGATATTGCCGTCCTTGTTGACGTGCCCGACAATTATGAACGGGACGTTGAGCCTTTTGGCGGTACGCATGAACGCCGAAGCGCATTCCCTTACCTGAGTCACCGAGCCGGGAAGAGACGCCGTGTCGCTCAGCGACATCGTCTGAATGGAATCTATAACAACGACCTTCGGCTTGTTCCCGGCAACGTAATCGCAGATATAATCCGCGTCCGTTTCACAGAGGACGCCGATATTCTCGCTTGAGACCCCCAGCCGTCTGGCGCGGGTCTTGAGCTGGTGGGGCGATTCCTCACCGGACACGTAAAGCACTTCGCCGGCGGTTTTCGCGTAGCGTTCGCAGGCCTGCAGCAGAATGGTGGACTTGCCGATCCCGGGATCCCCGGAGATGAGCACAACCGAGCCGAGGACGAGACCGCCGCCCAGCACCCGGTCGAACTCGCCTATGCCGGAGGCAAGGCGTTTTTCAAGCTCGTCCGATATTTGTGAAAAAGACTTCGCGCCGGAGCCGGTAAGCCTCGGCGCGCTCCTCGCCCCGGCGGGAGCTTCGCGCTTTATCTCCTCCTCGAAGGTATTCCACGCCTTGCAGGACGGGCACTGCCCGTACCACTTCGGCGTTTCGTACCCGCAGGCGGAACAGACGTAGACAGTTTTAGCTTTGCTCGGCGTCGCCATAAGTCAGTTTCCCGTTAACCTCTCTGACCGTCTCCGGGTCGAGCTTGACGACCGCCCTGTCGTAGGTCATCATTCCGTTAACCTCGAACTCCACGTCCGTCAGCTGCGTGTAGACCGTCGCGCACAGGCCTTTTCCGATCAGCGGGATCACCTGCCGTTCATGCAGTTTTCTGAACGCTTTTGACAGCGCGGCGGTCGACCCGAAGGCAACGTAGCCGAAGCTTTTCGCCTTATTCCAGACGTGGCCGTCCACGGTGCGGGAATAACCGCCGTATTCGGAGATCACGAACGGCCGCGTGTCGAGCTTGGGCATGGTTATCGGGAGGGTATACCTGTGCATCGACAGAAAGTCCGGCCCGCCCTGGTCGTACCAGCCGCTGGCATGGTCGACGAAGCGCGACGGGTCGTAAGATTTGACCCAGTTGGCGATTGCGAGAGCGTCGAACTGGCCCCACCCTTCGTTGAAGGGCACCCAGCAGCAGATCGACGGATGGTTGTGAAGAGCGTCGATCATCTCTTTGAGCTGGGTCTTGAACTCCTCTCTCGCGGAAAGCTCGCCTCTTGAAAAGCGTTTATAATCGTCGTCTTTGAGCTTGACTTTCAGAAGGGGCAGTACGCCGGCCGTGACCGTCCCGATATATTCTCCGCCCGAGACCATGTCCTGCCAGACGAGCATGCCGAGCCTGTCGCAGTGGTAGTACCATCTGTCCGGCTCGACCTTGATGTGCTTTCTGAGCATGTTGAAGCCAAGGTCTTTGGCGGTGCGGATGTCGTTTATCATCGCCTCGTCGGAAGGCGGCGTCAGCCCGCCGTCGGGAAAATACCCCTGATCGAGCAGACCTTTCTGGAAATACTTTTTCCCGTTCAGGCAAAGCCGGGAAATACCGTCGCCGTCCTGCTCGATGGAAAAATACCGCATGCCGAAATAGCTGCGTATCTCGTCGGCAACGGTCCCGTCGGGAGCTCTGAGAGTCAGCTTCAGGTCGTACAGAACGGGGTTTTCGGGCGACCAGTACTCAAAGTCCTTCATCGGGATCTTCGCCCGGGGACCGACCGTACCGGAAAAGACGGTTTTGCCGTCAAGCGACACCTCGGCGTCAAGCGAAAAGCCCTCGCCGTCCCCGGGAAGCCTCAGCCTCGAGTTGACGAGCACGCAGTTTTTCTTCGGCTCCGGCAGTACGGTGATCCTGCGGATATACGAGGAGTTCCTGCCCTCGAGCCAGACTGTCTGCCAGATACCTGAGGTGGCGGTATACCAGAACCCGTGCGATTCGAGGACTTGCTTGCCCCGCTGCTGGGGGCCTGTCTCCGTCGGGTCCTCGACGTATACCACGAGCTCGTTGCCGCCGGGATTGAGCGCGTCTGTGATATCCGCGTGGAAAGGGTTGTACCCGCCCGTGTGTTCAAACACGAGCGTCCTGTTCACGAACACCTTGCAGCGGTAATCCACCGCGCCGAACTGGAGTATCTTCCTTTCGGCGGTTATGGACGGGTCGACGGTGAAGGACCTGCGGTACCAGAGCCGCTGCGTCGGCAGAAACGTTTTCTCAACGCCGGAAAGCGCAGTCTCGACGGAAAACGGGACGAGTATCTGGCCGTCGTACTCCGTCGGGTACGAGCTGTTGGCGTCGGTAACGGCGTAATCCCAAAGCCCGTTGAGGCACTGCCAGCCCTCGCGGACGAACTGCGGCCGCGGGTACTCCGGCAGAGGGCATTCCCTCGAAACAGCGTCAAAATAAGCGGTCTTTATATGGCTCATCATATAATCCTCCGTCGTTTTACATCCTTTTTTATTCTAATATAGGCGGGCAGAACTGTCAAGGATTACTTTGTCCATAAAAAAACAGCTTGACTTTCCCGACCGAGGTGTTAAAATCCCTTTAGTAAGTCTTCGGGGCGGGGTGAGATTCCCCACCGGCGGTGATTCGGTCAGCCGATAAGTCCGCGAGCGCCAAGCGCCGACGGGGTGTGATTCCCCGACCGACGGTACAGTCCGGATGGAAGAAGATGAGGCCGTAAAAGCCGAACTCCTCAAATCGAGCTCCGCAGGGTTACGGAGCTTTTTGTTTTGCGGAGGTTTTCCATGGCTCAGACAAAAAAAAGAAGCAACGTCACCAAGCTCGTCATCACAGCCATGCTGTCTGCCGTAGCGGTGGTCCTTCAGTATCTCGAGTTCGGCGTGCCCTTCGTCCCGTCTTTCCTGAAATTCGACTTTTCAGATATCCCGGAGCTTATCGGCGCGTTCATCCTCGGGCCGGTCGGCGGCGTCCTGATCTGCCTTATCAAAAACCTGATACATATGCTCGTGTCTCAATCCGGCTTCGTCGGCGAGCTCTCAAATTTCATCCTCGGCGCCGCGTTCGCTTTGTGCGCGGGTCTGATATACAGGAACAGAAAAACGAAAAAAACGGCTGCCGTCGCCTGTGTCGCAGCCGCTTTCACTATGGCTCTTGTCAGCCTGCCGTCCAATTATTTCCTCATCTACCCCATTTACGCGAAGCTCTTCGGAGGCATGGAGCTGATACTGGGACTGTACACGGCGGTGATCCCCGCCGCAAACACTCTCTGGAAGGCCCTGCTCATCGTCAACGTGCCGTTCACGCTGGTCAAGGCCCTGCTCTGCGCAGGCGTCACGATGCTCGTTTACAAGCCGCTGTCAAGGGTATTCGACAAGCTCAACGCCGGGCTTTCGCGCAAAAGCGTACCGAAGGGAACAGCCGAACCGGGCAAATGAGCGGCGCATCGCCGCTGCAGACGCGCCGTTCAGCTTATTCCGAGCCCTTTCTTTTTGAGGTCTTTTTTCACGGTTTCGGTCTTTCTTCTGCGGGCGAACTCGAACTGAGTCAGCCCGGCGGGTATCTTCGCCTTCATCAGCCCGGGCAGGACGTCCGGTGAGATGGGGGCGAAATTCTTTATTACCAGCACCCGTTTCGACCGCGCCTCAGCTCTCGCGCGGTTGAAGAAATCGTCCGCGGGCAGAACGTGAACGTTCGGGAAATCCCTGTAAAGCGGATTGACGACCTCCGCGCCGGCTTCGGTCAGGAACAGCTCGAAGCACGGAAAATCCTGACAGAAAAGAGAATTTACGAAAACCCCGACTTCCGGCTTGCTTTCGCCGATGATAAAGCTCAGCGCGGGCATTGCCGCCGCGTCGTCCCTGCTCATGAAGATCGAGGGGAAACGCAGGTCGGCATAAGCGTCGTTGATCCGTTTCCGGCGGGTCTCCGAAAGAGGCTTGGACAGCTCCTCGAACGTGTCGCGCATCGCGACGAAGTCCTCGTTGGTCAGAAACCAGAAATGCCTGTAAAAGATCGACGCGAGCAGGTCGAACCAACGGTGGCAGAACTCGGCAATATAATACTCTGTCCCGTCAAGGTCGCCGGAGTCCTCCGCAAGGACGGATTTCGCAGTGTCGAACATGCGGAACATAACGTCGTTGAAGCATCTGAAATTCTCAGAAGACGGCATCATCTCGGGCGGGAAGCCGTCCTCGACGTAAAAGATGCTCTGGGCTATCGCCGCGTCCGGCGCGCCGATGATCTTCGCGTCGGTAAAAACGAGCTGCATGGTGAACCGCGCCAGCGAGAAGCACGGCAGAGACTCGAACCTTACGCCGTACAGGTCGGGTATCTTCTTCCGGAACAGCTTGTTGTTGTACTGCATGGTATAAAGAACGGCCTTGTCGTACTTCGTCATGCCTTCGGCAAGCACGGCCATATCGGCGAAGACGTCGTAGCTCGAGCGCCCGTCGCCCTCAGTATAATACCTCATGAGCACGATATCGGGCTTCGAGTCCTTGAGGATATTGTTGAGCGACTCGATGGACTCGCTGCCTAAAAACGAGTTGCCGTCAAGAAGGATGAAATACTCCGTGCCTATGGACTCCAGAGCCTTGTTGCGCGCCTCGGCGAGGTCGGTGATATCCGTTTCGAGCATGTCGAAACCGACGTATTTGCCGCAGTAGTCCCGAGCGGTCGCTCTGTCGGCCTCGGACGCGCCTTTCATAAGAACGATCAGAACGCCGAAATCCTCGTCCGTCTGGATGCAAAGGCTTTTCAGCGCGTCGCCGAGCAGCCGGGAATACTCGTCGACCGTAACTATCACAGTAATGTTCATTATCCGATCACGTCCCTTTCAGGAGGAATGCAGCCCGCGTCGGGCTTCGTAGGCCGCTTCGCCGGCGGCGAACCCGGAGGAAAAGGCCCAGAAGAGGTTGTTCCCGCCGCACAGAGCGTCAACGTTGCATGCCTCGCCGCATATATAGCAGTTTCCGAGACGTTTGAGCTCCATCGTCGACGCGTCCACCTCGCTCACGGGGACTCCGCCTGCGGTTATCTGGGCGTAATCGTACCCTCTCAAGTCTTTGACAAGGTACTCTAAGCCCGTCATGTATTTCATCAGAAGCTCTTTTTTGCCCTCAGGAAGCGACAGTATCCGCGCGTCCGGGTCAATTCCAGCGAGCTTAATAAAAGAAACGGCGGTTTTTTTCGGCACGAGTCCGGTCAGCCGGTCGACGACGCTCACGTCCGGAAGATTTTCCGAAAACAGTATGTTCCGGGCTTTTTCGGCGCAGTCGCCGGGCAGAAGGCATACTTTTACGGTGACGCTGCGGCCTTCGGTCACGCTCCGCGTTATGTACCGCGACAGCTGCATGACGCAGACGCCGGAAAGGCCGTACGAAGTGAACTGCACCTCGCCGGAAAACCCGCAGACCTTTTCGCCGGAAACGTAAGCGGAAACGGCGGCCTTTGCCCTGACGCCGTCCATGGCTTTTATGGGTTTTTCAACTTCGACGGCGGTCAGCGACGGGTACGTCGGCGTCACGCGGACGCCCAGGTCGCCGAGCAGACCGAAGCCGCTGCCGTCGCTGCCCTTTTCGGGGTAGGAACGGCCTCCGAAGGCGAAGATCACGCTTCGCGCCTTTATGCTCAGCGCGCCGTTCTCACCTTCCGTCAGCAGCTCGTAATCGTCGCCGTGTTTTGAGATACCGACGACCCGGGAACCCAAACAAAAGAAAGCGCCCATTGCGCGGACTGCGGAATACAGAGCCGTCACGACGCTTTCGGCGCGGTTTGACAGCGGGTACAGCCTGCCGTCCTCCGCGACGAGCGGGACGCCGAGCTCGTGTTCAAAGACCCTTACGCACTGTTCGAGCCGCCCGGGGCTCAGCAGACGCGGATAAGCCGCCGCGTCGCCGAAATAATTCTTTGCATCGAAGCTTTCAGGCAGCAGATTGCACCTGCCGTTGCCCGTTACAGAGAGCTTTTTGCCCGGAGCGCCGTTCGAATCAATGATCAGCAGTTTTTTTCCCGGTCCGGAGCGTTCCCCGCGCCCCTCAATGCAGCGTCTGAGATACGAATACGACGCGGCAAGCCCCGACGCACCTGCGCCGAGGACTGCCGCGTCGTATACGCTCTGCAGATCTGCCGCGGCCGGGGCTGACTTCAGGTCCGCGGGCTCAGGCCGGACGGAACGCTGCCGTTTTTTCGCCCCTTCGGGCCGGCGATCAGAGCTCATTCGGCCTTTCTTCGATACCCAGGAGCCAGCCGACGCTGACGTCGAGCACCTCGGCGATAGCCACGAGCTCGTAGTCGAGGACGTTCCTTATCTGCCCCTCGAGCTTGGAAAGCCCGGAGGCGTTGAGGTCGATATCCCTTATCTGAAGCTGGATGAGCAGATCCTTCTGCTTCATGCCTATCTCTTTGCGGCGTTCCTCTATCCTCGCGCCGACGATATTGCGCGTTCCAAGCGGCTGCTTACGCGTTCTCATTAAAAACAGCACCGTCCCTTTCGAGGCGTATTTTACAAAAAAGAATTAAGCTTGTCAACATTTTTCTAATTGGGAAATTATTAAAATTTCTCCATAGAGTCCACGCTGAGCACGAACATAGTCGCCCCGCCCACGGTGACTTCCTTTTCGACCTCTCCCTCGCGGAAGCCGTAGCCGAAGGAATCCCTCGTGGTGACGGTATGGCTGCGCTGCTTTGAGTACTTCGAAAGGATCTCCCTGACCTTTTCGACCCTGTCGTCGGGCGCGCCGATAAGATAGGTGGTGTTGCCTATCATGAGGAACCCGCCGGTAGTTGAAAGCTTTGTTACGAAGAAATTGTGCCTCGTGAGGGCGGAAGATACCGCCATGGAGTCGTCGTTGTTGACTATCGCGATTACAAGTTTCATATGTTTCTCCTCTTTTTCACAGCGTTTTTTTCCGCGGTCCGGTCAAGCCGCCCGGACCGTCTGAGCATTCTGGTCAGATATTGGGCAGGAGCATTTTTCTGCTCTTTTTGTCGAGCTTGTTCACGTCGGGTATCTCGTATCTGTTGTCGTCTGCGTCCTTGATGAGCACCCTGCCGTCGAAAAGCGGTTTAACGGACGCGAGGTGATTCCTGATCTCAAACCTGATCACACCCTTGTCGGTCTGCGCCGTCCACATCCAGATCTTGAATTTTTCGGACATATCGAGAAAAGCCGTTATGCGCGGGATCCTGTAATACTCCTCGATGACGCTTTCGAGCGCGAGTCTCGAGCTCTCTTCAAGATTCGAGGCGTCGCGTATCATGCAGACCTCCTCGCCTTCGGAGTCGTAAAGCCCGACGTACCTGTTCCCGCCGGACATGGGGAACATCCTTTTCGCCTCGAGGGCTTCGTACTTCTCGCCGGAGAAGAACTCCGCGTCGAGAAAAAACCTGTCGTTGACAGTAAGGCGAAGCTCTTCGCCGTTGACGTAATTGAGCATCCGATCCACCTCACTCAAAGTTTTCGTTTTCTTTTTCTTTAAGGAGCTGCTCGCTCATGGACTGGATCTGCACGAGCTTATAATACTTGCCCTTCATCGCCATGAGCTCCTCGGGCGGGCCGCATTCGATGATCCTGCCCTTATCCACGACGACGATCTTGTTGGCCTTCCGCAGGGTCGAGAGCCTGTGGGCTATCATTATGGTCGTGCGCCCCTTGATAAGCCGTTCGATAGCGCCCTGGATAAGGTATTCCGTCTCGGAATCCACTGCCGCGGTCGCTTCGTCGAAAATCAGTATGCCCGGGTTTTTCAGTACGGCGCGGGCGATCGAGACGCGCTGTCTTTCACCGCCTGAAAGCCCTACTCCGCGTTCCCCGAGCATGGTGTCGTAGGCGTCGGGCATTTTCGAGATAAAGCCGTGCGCGTTGGCGACCTCCGCAGCGTGGAGCACCTGTTCGACGTGCACCTCGCCCGAGCCGTAGGCGATGTTGTTGAAGACCGTGTCCCTGAACATCAGCGGCTCCTGCTGGACG
>JAILDS010000177.1 GCA_024689165.1 Clostridia bacterium | reverse complement strand
CCGCTGCTGAGCTTAGTTCAGATATCGAAAGACAGTCCAAATTCTTTCTTGTGGCGTAATCCAACGCTTCCTGTGGAGGTTTTTTTGCTTTCAAAGAAACTATAACCACAATAATAATACATATTGCAGCGACAATAGCAGAGCCGACTATAATGATTTTTTTTCTGGGCAGCTTATTTTTTTGCGAACTATTGCCAT
The DNA here is from genome assembly GCA_024689165.1 of Clostridia bacterium. Lineage (GTDB taxonomy): Bacteria > Bacillota > Clostridia > Oscillospirales > Acutalibacteraceae > JAILDS01. The sequence goes on along the minus strand of JAILDS010000177.1, from coordinate 5,344 downwards.
TGCTTTCAGTATTTGTTTGCACATCGGGTTCGGTCACAATATCATCTACAGGACACCCACAGTTCGGACAAGTATTTGCGCCAACAGGCAGTTCTTTTCCGCAATCAGGACAGAGGACTGGCGTTTTGTCCTCTTCACTCTCCACATTCAGTTCCGCTCCGCAAGCAGGACAAACCTTTGCCCTGTCGCTAACCTCTTTCCCACAAGACTTGCATACAGTCAAAGCCATAACAAAAACCTCTTTCTATCATAGATTATTTTTTTGCTTACTATAAAATCGCACTTCATCAGTCGTTTGTCAAGCATTCTATCGAAGATTTTTGCAACCTGAAACAGATTTATACAATAAAACTCGAATTGATTTAACTGTGTGGGCTTTTCCGGAGCGTCCGTCCCGGCCTGCGGCCGACCGCCCTGTTCGAGCCTCGTTTGGATCCAATAAAAAAAACGACCCCCGCCGCAGGCGGGAGCAGTTTTTTTGGAGCGGATGACGAGGCTCGAACTCGCTACCTCCACCTTGGCAAGGTGGCGCTCTACCGGATGAGCTACATCCGCAGAATGGCGACCCGGATCGGACTCGAACCGACGACCTCCAGCGTGACAGGCTGGCGTTCTAACCAACTGAACTACCGGGCCGGATGGAGGCGACACCCGGACTTGAACCGGGGAATCGAGGTTTTGCAGACCTCTGCCTTACCACTTGGCTATGTCGCCCGATGATAATCCCGCCCACCAGCGGGGGCGGGATATGGAGCGGATGACGAGGCTCGAACTCGCTACCTCCACCTTGGCAAGGTGGCGCTCTACCGGATGAGCTACATCCGCATTAAGTACGGGTCTGCGCGGGGCGGGCATGTAAGTCCGTATTGGACTTCGCCGCCCCATGACCGCCCGCGCAAAGTGGTGCCTTCGGCCGGAATCGAACCAGCGACACGTGGATTTTCAGTCCACTGCTCTACCAACTGAGCTACAAAGGCATAATGGCGACTCGGATCGGGCTCGAACCGACGACCTCCAGCGTGACAGGCTGGCGTTCTAACCAACTGAACTACCGAGCCGTATGAGTGGTGGGAACAACAGGGCTCGAACCTGTGACCCCTTGCTTGTAAGGCAAGTGCTCTCCCAGCTGAGCTATGCTCCCGCTCCAACGACTAAGTCACTATACACTATGTAAAAATCAAAGTCAAGCTTTTTTTTCAGATTTTTATTCTCCCGTCGGGCTTCATCTTGCGGGCTTTTTTACGAACATGAGATCCATGTCCACAGGCCCGTCTATGCCCGCGACAGAACCGTCGGAGGAGTACTGCCACACAGTGAAGCCGTATCCGAACTCGGTCGGCCCGCTGTATGCGGCGAGCCATACGGGCAGGTCGAGCTGCTCGTAATACAGCTTTTCCGTCGCGTAGTACATGGACGTATACAGCATCGGCTCGCGCCCGTTCGCGCGTATCTCGTCCGCGAACGCCGAAACGACGGCGGTGCGTTCGGCGTTCGTAAGGCCGCTTATCCGGCTGTCGGAGGAGATATCCTCAAAATCTATGACGAGCGGCAGATCGACGTCGCGACCTTCCACGGCGTCAAGCAGGAACCTTGCCTCCTCGCGAGCCTCGTCCTCGCTTACCGCCTGTGAAAAGAAGTAAGCTCCGACCTGAAGTCCCGCGGCTGCGGCGTCGGCGGCGTTGTCTTCGAACAGGTCGTCGTCAAAAATCCCGCCCTCGCTCGAGCCCCGGAAGCCCGCGCGGATAAAGGCGAAGCTTATCCCGTCGGCGGCGACGGCCTTCCAGTCGATATCGCCCTGGAAGGACGAAACGTCGATGCCCGTTAGCGTGTCGAAGTCTTTGCCGGAGTATATCTTCCGCTCGTTTTCGACGGAAAAGTCCGACGAGTCGTAATAACCGAACATGACCGGGCGGGGGGAGTCGGTTGTCGGCTCGGCGGGGGGCTCGTTCCTTTTCATGACCGCGACGACCGCGACTGCGGCGATCGCCGCCGCTACCACCAGGGCCGTTATCAGCAGAGTTTTTTTGTTGGTCTTCATATTCGCTCCATGTTTTTGGGATCAGAGTGCTTTCCTGTACACCGGTATCTTTTCGGTCGTTACGGAAAACCTGCCGTTCGGGACGGGCTCCCCAGTGTAAAAATCGAACCAATCCCCGGCGGGCAGGTAGACCTCGCGGGCGTCCGACTGCGTTCCCGTTATCGGGGCGACGAGAAGGTCGGAACAGAACAGGTACTCGTCGTCGATCCCGCCGGCTTCAGGGTCGTCGGTATAGTCCATCACGAGCGCGCGGACGGGCGGGATGCCGGTATCCCTGTACAGGTCGAAGGCGGCTTTCAGGCGCGGGACGAGCGACTCGCGCAGCTCCAGAAGCTCCCGCACCTCGTCCACACAGTCGAAATCCAGCCACGGTACGGCGGGGCACGACCATGCGTTGATAAGGCACTGGACTGAGAACACGACCGTCTGCAGACGCCGCAGAAGCTCTTTTTTGCCGCTCACTCCCCTGACCTCGGGCGACCAGAGCAGGCCGGAGAAGCCGGAGTTGACCAGAGCCGTCAGGAAGCTTTTGTGGTCGTACAGGTCGGAATACAGCACGAACGGGTACGGCGCGGCGAGAGCGCCCAGCGCGCGTATCTCCGACAGTGTCGGCGTTTCGCCGAGAGCTTCAAGCAGCGTTTGTGCGTAGAGCGTCCCCAACAGGTTGTGGTACTGCTCGCCGTCCAGCCCGGACGGGAAGGAGGCGTGGTTCGGGAAGGACCAGCCGCCGGTGTTGTCGCTGCCGTCGCACTCGTCCGCCTTGAAGCCGTCCACGCCGAGCTCTACGAGCTTTTTCTGGAAATCGGCGAATATCCTGCGCGCCTCGGGCAGGGCGAAGTCGGGCACGAGCCCGCGGAAGGTCGTGTAATCGCCGCTCAGCGGCTTCAGACTGTCGTAAACGGGACTTGTCGGATAGACGTAGGCGTGTTCCCAGAGGTTGACGTGAAAGCCCTTCTCACGCAGACTTCCCACAAAGCCCGCCGGGTCCGGGAACCTGACCGGGTCCCAGACGTAGGTGCAGGCGTAGGCGTGCGTCTGCCAGCCGGGCTCGACGCCGATGATGTCGCAGGGGATGTCGTTTTTTCGCATGTACTCCGCGACGTCGAGGATCTGCCTGTCTGAAAAAGACCCGTTGCAGCGGTACAGCACGCCGAGCGCCCACTCGGGCACGTTCGGGCCGCCGCCCGCCATCATGTTGTACTGAGCGACGACGTCTGTCATCGTTGAGCCCTCTATGATATAAACGTCCACGCCGTCGCAGCCGGGGATGAAAATATCGACGTAGGTGCTGCTTTGCGCCATGCGAGCGGCGTAGAGCTCGTCGGTCGACAGCTTTACGGAGCCCCGTTCGTCCGGCGGGAAGCTGTCGCCGGGCTTCTGCGCGCCGAAATATATCTCGGCGTAACGGGCGGTGTCTATGAAGATCCCGTAGCCCTTGTTCGTGACGAAAAACGGCACGGGCGCGTGGCTGTCGCCGCTCGGGGTCCTCGGGTCTGCGTTGCAGCGCAGGGTCAGCTTGCGCCCGGTGTGCTCGAACTGGTTGAACTGCAGCCCGCAGCCGTAAAAGCGCGTGCCCTCTGCGGCCTTGTATTCGAGCAGGACGCCGCCCCGCGTCCGGCGGAACGTCACCGCGGAAACGTCAAAGCTCACAGGCGTCTCTTCATAGGAAAAGCCCGGACAGAATTTCGACGGCACGAGCTCCTCGGGAGTTCCGAACGTTATCTTTTTCATGCTGACGGACCTCTTTTTCTGTTTTTACGAAGCGAAGTTTCAGAACCCGAGGGCGCTCTGCCGCTCGAAGCCCCTTTTGAGCGCTATCTCTTTGCCGGAGTCGGAGGACTCGTGGAAGGCGCACATGAGGTCGAGCACGTGGAAGGTCTGCGAGCAGTTCGCTCTGGGCGTCCTGCCCTCGCGCAGGGCCCTGCACATATCCGCGACGCCGAGGCCCCTGCTGTTGTCGCGGTACGGGCATACGACGGGCACTTCCTCGTAGCCCGGTCCGTCGGCGCGCATCAGCTTCACCGGCCCGCCGAAGCCGTTGGGGTCTGGCACTATTATGCTGCCCTTCGAGCCGAAGACCTCAACGAGGGCCTGATGGTCGTCGTATACGTCGAAGGAGGTCGTAAGGGTGCCGATCGCGCCGGAAGCGAACTTCATGACGCCCGCGATGTGGGTCGGCACGTCGACGTCGATTAACGTCCCGTTGAGCGGCTGCGAAGTTATGAGCCTCTGCGGGAAGGAGATCCTCGTGTACGCCATGACGGAGCTCACCGCGCCGGCGAGGTTGATCATGCAGGTGAGGTAGTACGGCCCCATGTCGAACATCGGGCCGCCGCCCGCCTTATAATAGAACTCCGGGCCGGGGTGCCAGGACTCGTGCCCGCGGCAGCGCATGGACGCGTTGAGCGCGACCACGTCGCCTATCCAGCCGTCGTCTATGAGCTTGCGGCAGGTCTGTATGCCGCCGCCGAGGAAGGTGTCCGGCGCGCCGCCCAGAAGAAGACCCTTTTCTTCGGCGAGAGCGACCTGCTTTTCGCCGTCCTTGCGGCAGGTCGCGAGCGGTTTTTCGCAGTAGGCGTGCTTGCCCGCTGCAAGAGCCATCATGTTGACGGGGCAGTGCTGGTCGGGCGTCGTGATGTTTACGATGAGCTCGATCTCTTCGTCCGCCATTATCTCATCATCCGTGAAGTACGCCTTCGGTACGCCGTATTTCTTCTGCGCGTCGAGAGCTCTTTCGGGTATGATGTCGCAAACCGCGGCGACGTTGACGACGGACGAGAACATCCCCGTAAGATTGGTAAGATATATCCCGCTGATGTTGCCGCAGCCTACGACGCCCACGTTCACCTTTTTCATTAAACTGTTCCTCCGTTTTTTCGGTCGGAAAGATTATATATCCTGCGCCGTGAAAATTCAACCGTTTAATTCCGGGCGGACTCCGCCCCGCGGGCGCGGCGCAAAAAGGCGGACCCGCCTTGCGGCGGGTCCTGAAAGGGGGGGGGGAGGAAGGAGATGTCGTTGTTTCGGGAGCCGGATATCCTGCCCGGGCCGGTCCGTCCGACGCGACGTGCGGGCTCGGCAAAAGCGGAAACGATACGGTCGTTATCAGTACATTTTCGCGGTGTTGGCGTACTGTTCGGGGTCGGGAGCAAGGTCGCGGAAGATCTGCTTGCCCTCCGCCGCCCAGAGCATGCCGCGGCGCATCATTTCAAGCGCCTCGGGGACGTCGAAAACGTCGTTGTGGTGCCCGAGGGAGTTGTAGTAGACCCTGCCGTGCCCCCAGCGTTTCGTCCACGCCACGGGCAC
>JAILDS010000160.1 GCA_024689165.1 Clostridia bacterium | reverse complement strand
AGGCCCGGGCGAAATACAACAACGCCCGGCTCGAGGGCAATACCGACAGGTATTACGGGCTGACCTTCTGGAGCCCGAACGTGAACATATTCCGCGACCCGCGCTGGGGCAGAGGGCAGGAGACCTACGGCGAGGATCCTTACCTGACCTCGCGGCTGGCCGTCGAATTCATCAGGAACCTTCAGAACAACGGCGCGCCTCACATGATGGCGGCGGCGTGCGCCAAGCACTTCGCGGTGCACTCCGGCCCGGAGCTGCTGCGCCACGTCTTTGACGCCCCCGCGGACCCCAAGGACATGAACGAGACCTACCTCCCCGCTTTCGAGGCCTGCGTCAAAGAGGGCGGAGTCGAGGCGGTCATGGGCGCTTACAACAAGGTCGGCGGCGTGCCGTGCTGCTGCAACGAAAAGCTCATAAAAGACACTCTCAGGCAAAAATGGGGCTTCAGGGGCCACGTCGTATCCGACTGCGGCGCAATCTGCAACATTTATGAGACGCACCGCTACGCGGAGTCTCTGCCCGAGGCCGCCGCGCTCGCGCTCAAGGCGGGCTGCGACCTCAACTGCGGCGACGCTTACGAGAAGCTCGTCGACGCCTACGAGCAGGATATGGTCGGCGACGCCGACCTCGACCGCGCCCTCGAAAGGCTTCTGGCCACAAGGTTCAAGCTCGGCATACTGCCCGGGCAGACCACGGAATACGACGGGATCGGCATGGACGTCGTCGCCTGTCCCGAGCACGTCGCGCTCGCGTTCGAAGCGGCGGTGCGCAGCCTCGTCCTGCTCAAGAACGACGGCATCCTGCCCATTCGGACCGCCCCCGCCGGGGAAGATCGCTCTCCCGTGAGGCTCGCCGTCATAGGCCCGAACGCGGACAGCCTCGCCGTCCTTCTGGGCAACTACAACGGCGACCCCGTCGATTATTACACGCCTCTTGCGGGCCTGACCGAGAGAGCCGGCGACGGGCTCGAAGTCGAATACGCCGCCGGCTGCGAGCTGTTCACGGCGACCGAGGAGAGCATCGCCCTCGCCTGCGCCGTGGCAAAACGCGCCGACGCCGTCATCCTGTGCCTCGGAACGGACGCCAGATACGAGGGCGAGGAGGCCGACCCCGGCGCGGAGATACCCTGCGGCGACCGCGAGAGCATAGCTTTGCCGGAGGCTCAGCTGAAGCTCTTCGACGCGATCTGCGAAACCAACCCGAACGTGGTCACGCTGTCGTTCTCCGGCTCGGCGTGGGCCTACGGCAGGGTCGCCCGGAAAAGCCGCGCCCTGCTGCACTGCTGGTACCCCGGCGAACAGGGCGGAAGGGCCATAGCCGCCGTCCTGCTGGGAGACCGCTCCCCCGTCGGGCGCCTCCCGGTCACGTTCTACGCATCCGAAGCTCAGCTCCCGCCCTTTGAGGATTATTCCATGAAGGGGCGCACGTACAAGTATTTCGAGGGCGAGCCCGCCTATCCCTTCGGCTTCGGCCTCTGCTACTCGGAGGTCTCTCACACGCCGGTGGAGATCAGCTGCTCCTCCTCCGGCGCGACCGTATGCACGACAGTCAAAAACGAAGGAGAGCATGAGATCCTCGGCGGCACCGTCCTCGTTTTCGCAGTCCCGAAAAGCCGCGCTTCCGGCCAGCCGATAAAGATCCTCGTCGATTTCAGGAAGATCGACCTCGCTCCCGGCGAAAGCAGGAGCCTCGTATTCACCGTTCCCGACGAAAAGCTGTGTTATTTTGCCTCCGACGGTGAAAAGATACTGCCCGGCTCGGAAAAATTCTTCTTCGAGATCGTTGTTTAATAAACCATAACAAAAAGCATGGCGCGGGCCCTGACGGACCCGCGCCGATTTTTTGACTTTATTTGATCTCAGAAGAGCGAGAAGTGGACGACCAGCGCCGCGAAAACGATCGAGACCATGCTCAGAAGCTTGATGAGGATGTTTATCGACGGGCCGGACGTGTCCTTGAACGGGTCGCCGACTGTGTCGCCGACGACGGCCGCCTTGTGGCTGTCGGAGCCCTTGCCGCCGAAATTGCCGGCCTCTATAAACTTCTTCGCGTTGTCCCACGCGCCGCCGGAGTTGGACATGAACACCGCCATGAGGAAGCCCGAGGCGGTCGCGCCGGCGAGCATGCCGACGACGCCGGAGGGCCCGAGGATCATGCCGACGCAGACGGGCACGATGATGGCGACGATAGTGGGCAGGACCATCTCTTTAAGCGAGGAACGGGTGCACAGGTCGACGCAGCGCGCGTAGTCCGCGTCCGCCTTGCCCTCCATGAGCCCGGTTATCTCTTTGAACTGACGCCTGACCTCGAGCACGACGCTCTGGGCGGCCTTTCCGACGGAGCTCATAGTGAGCGCGGCGAAAACGAAGGGAAGGCACGCGCCGACAAAAAGTCCTATAAGAACGGTGGGATTGTTTATGTTGAGGTTGGCAAGCTTTTCCGCGCCGCCCTCTATGCCGTTAATCTTGTCGATATAGCTCGCCATGAGCGCAAGCGCCGTGAGCGCGGCGGAGCCTATGGCGAAGCCCTTGCCGGTGGCGGCGGTGGTGTTGCCGAGGGAGTCGAGCGCGTCGGTGCGGTTCCTGACCTCCTTGTCAAGGCCGGCCATTTCGGCGATGCCGCCGGCGTTGTCGGCGACGGGGCCGTAGGCGTCGGTCGCAAGGGTGATGCCCAGCGTGGAGAGCATTCCGACGGCCGCGAGGGCGATTCCGTAAAGGCCCATCGAGGCGCTCTGCGCACCGCCGGAAACGAAGTAGGCGACGAGCACGCAGACGGAAACGATGAGTATCGGGATGAGCGTCGAGAGCATGCCCACCGAAAGACCGCTTATAATGACCGTAGCCGCGCCGGTCTCGGAGGACTTGGCAAGGTTCTGCGTCGGCTTATAGCTGTCGGAGGTGTAATATTCTGTGGCTCTGCCGATGAGCACGCCGGCGATAAGTCCGGCGAATATGGCGAAATAGACCGGCCAGTGCTCTTTGCCGAGGACGTACCGGACCAGCGGGAAAGCGGCGACGGCAATGAGTATGGCGGAGAAATTCGTGCCCTTAGAAAGGGAGCTGAGGAGCTGCTTCTGCGTAGCGCCCTCTTTCGTCCGAACGAGGAACGTGCCGAGTATCGAGCAGAGGACGCCGAGCGCGGCGAGACACAGCGGCAGAGCCATGGCGTTGAAGGTCTTGAAGGCCGCGACGCCCAGCGCGCAGGAGGAGATGACCGAACCGACGTAGGACTCGTAGAGGTCGGCGCCCATACCGGCGACGTCGCCCACGTTGTCGCCCACGTTATCGGCGATGACGGCGGGGTTCCTGGGGTCGTCCTCGGGGATGCCCGCCTCGACCTTGCCGACGAGGTCCGCGCCGACGTCGGCGGCCTTGGTGAAGATGCCGCCGCCCACGCGGGCGAACAGGGCCATGGACGAAGCGCCCATGCC
>JAILDS010000142.1 GCA_024689165.1 Clostridia bacterium | reverse complement strand
CATGAACGATATGACCGATGATTATTTAGAATTAATCATTGAGTCAAATGTCATTGATGTGGAAATTGAGTGACCAGCGCAGAAAACCCCGTGCTAAGCATCGGGGTTTTCTGCTTTCAGTGACGGAAAGGAACAAAATGTCGGTATGCGATTTCTATTCCAGTACGGATAGCATAACATTCGCCTTGCACGATTAGCAAGGTTTTTTCGAGTTCAAAATCTACAATTAGCAGGAGCACCTTTTTGATTAGCAAAAATGACATTTTTTCGCTAATTTCTATTAGCAAGACGGAAGCTCAACCATGACAGTTAGGCGCTTTATTGTTTACAATCTGTCCACCAATAAATGCAGGTGGAGTAGTAAGATTATACGAAAACAAAAAAAGCCGAAAACCCTTGAAAACAAAGGTTTTCGGCGGTGTTTCTGGCACCCACGGGAGGATTCGAACCTCTGGCCTGCCGCTTAGGAGGCGGCCGCTCTATCCGACTGAGCTACGTGGGCGTGTTTACTTTTCAGGAACAATCTCGAACTCTATAATGCCCGCTTTTCCTCCAAAGGCGATTGTTCCAACATAACCTTAGGAGGCGGTCGCTCTATCCTGCTGAGCTACGGGCGCGTATGCTTTTGTCGTCCCGCCGTCAAAATGCGGGTCGAGTAGAAGTTTACTGCAATTATCCGTCCTTGTCAATGCTTTCGAAAAACGGAGCTGTTGTCTATGCGCACGGACGATGGTACAATCGGAATATGAAGACGGTATTATTGATCGGCGCGGGCGGCGGCATCGGCCGGGCCTGCGCAGAAACGCTCACAAAAAACGGATATCGGGTGCTCGGCGTCGACCGGCGCGGCGCGTGCGCGCCGGACTGCGCCGCGTTCTTTGACGCGGACGTTACGTCGGAATCCGGGCTCGCCGCGGCCGCAGCCGCGATCCGCACGCAGACCGAATCCCTGGACGCCATCGTGTACGCGGCGGGGCTGTACGACATGGACTCGCTCATCGAGATCGACGAAGCGCGGATGCAGAACATCTTCGACGTGAACGTATTCGGCGCATACCGCGTCAACCGCGCGTTTTTCCCGCTCCTGACGCGCGGGAGCCGCGTGGTGCTGGTGACGAGCGAACTGGCGCCGCTCGACCCGCTCCCGTTCACGGGGCTGTACGGCATCACCAAGACCACTCTGGAAAGCTACGCGTTTTCGCTTGCGATGGAGCTGCAGCTCATCGGGATCTCCGTTTCCGTGATCCGCCCGGGCGCCGTGGAAACGCCGCTCCTCGGTGGCTCGCAGAAAAGCATCGAGGCGTTCACGGCGCGCACGTCGCTCTATCCCGGGCAGGCGGCGCGATTTTTGAAGGTCACGCGCGCGGTCGAAGCGCGCTCCGTGCCGCCCGAAGCGGTGGCGCAAAGGGTGCTGCGCGCGCTCCTCGCGAAGCGGCCGCGCTTCCTGTACTCGCTGAACCGCAATCCGCTGCTCCGGCTCCTCAGCTTTCTCCCCAAACGCACGCAGCTGTTCCTGATACGCCGCTCCCTGCGGGGACAGGCAGCCTGAACCTATACGCTTCCGAAACGAAAAAGGCGGGTTTTTTCCCGCCTTTTCTGCCGCCGCCTGTCAGCGGCGTTTTTTTATTTGTCTTGTTTCTTCGCGCGGCGTTTGCCGTTCCCGGCGAATGCCGCCGTCAGTCCCGTCAGCCCGAGCGCGATCAACATGAGCCACAGCGCCGTGCCGTCCATGTCGCCCGTCTTCGGCGGCGTGGGACGCTCCGTCCCGAACTGGTTCACTACCGTCAGCATCGTTTCCGCGCTGCCGTCCTCAAACTCCACCGTCACCCGGTACGTCCCAGGCTCGAGGCTCCACAGCAGCGCCGGCGTCAGCCGGATGATCGTGCTCCCCGGCTCCGCCGTGTAGTCGCGGTCCCGCACCAGCTTCCTGCCGTTCAGGTATACGTTCTTAAACAGCCGGTAGCACAGCTCGTCCTGGACGCTGCGCACGATCCGGAACATGTGCGGCGCGCTGGCGCCCGCCGTCCAAAGCCCGTTCGCGCCTTCCGTCACCGGGTACAGTGCGACCTTGTCGTCTTCCGGCCCGAACGGCGTGTAGTCCTCCCACCTGGCGTAGATTATCGCGTCTTCCCACAGCGATTCGCTGAAGTCGAACCGCTGCTTCAGCCCCGCATCCGCGTACCAGCCCCAGAAGGTCAGCCCCGCGCGCGTCGGGTTCTTCGGCCTTTGCGGCCTGCTGCCGACCATTACCGTCTGCGCCGCGACCGCGGAGCCGCCGTTCGTTTCAAACGTCAGCGTCACTTCCGTCCTGTGCTCGATCACGATCACCTTCGGTTCGGAGGCCAACGCCGTCCCGTTCGCCGCCGTGCGCACGTAGTACGTGCCGTCCGCAAGACCCCTAGATTCGCCCTCGCAGCGCGTGTAGTTCACGCCGTCCGTGCTGATCTCCTGCGTCGCGTCCGTGTAGATGATGCCCATGCTCCCCGGCGCCGACGGCAGCCAGTACTCCGGATCGGGCGCTTCCGGCTTCGTGATCGTGACCGTCTGGACTTCGCTGTCCGTCTTGCTCCTGTCGGACGCCGGTTTCCGGATCGTGACCGTGCACGCGTCAAGGCCCGTCAGCGTGAGCGTCGTGCCCGTGATCTTCTGTTCCTCGCCGTCGTCGATCCGGTACGTCATGCCCGCCGTCACGTTCGAGATCGTCAGCGTATTCCCTTCCGCGCTGAACGTCGCCTGCGGCGTTTCCTCCTGCGTCTTCGCCGAAGCCGCGCCGAGCGTGATCGTCACGTCGGCCGTCGGCGTGCCGGAGATGAC
>JAILDS010000138.1 GCA_024689165.1 Clostridia bacterium | reverse complement strand
TGAAGGTCGAAGACAAGCTCCGCGACGTCCTCGGCGACAGTTTCCCCGAAAAGCCCGCCGACCCTCGCTGGGCGGACGTCACCGTGGAGCACGCCATCTGCCACAGGACCGGCCTGCCGGGCGGCCATCTTGACATCGACTGCGCGCCTTACCGTTCATTCGGCGACGACTTCCTCGCCTACTGCTTCGCGACACCTCTTGAATACGACCCCGGCACAGATGAAAAATACGCCGACGGCTCGACGTATCTCGTTTCACGCATCGTCGCCGCCGCCTCGGGCGAGACTCTCGACCGTTTTCTTTGGAAGAACCTGCTCGACAAAATGGATTTCGGCGAGCTCGCATGGAGCTGCGACCCCGACGGGCACCCCATAGGCGCGACGGGGCTTCACATCCACTCGGAGGATCTGGTCAAGCTCCCCTATCTTTACATGAAGGGCGGAGTATATAAAGACGTGCGTCTGCTGAGCGAAGAGTGGTGCTCCCGCGTGCTTGAAAAGCAATACGTTTTCGAACCGAACGAGACCGGAGAGTTTTATTTCAAAGGCGGCATGTACGGTCAGAAAATGGTGCTTATACCCGCCTTCGGCGTCGCGTTCGCAGAACAGTCCTTCCACGCGGACAGCGGGAAGATAGCCGACTTCGTGCTTGATTACCTGAAAAAACACGCTTAAATACTGCCGGTTTTCCGTCACGTCCGCGCTGCCGGATCACGCGTGATCAATCGTGTTTTCCATGCGTCGGAGTCCTTTCAAAGGGCTCCGATTTTTCTTGACATCCCACCGTGGTTATGGTAGGATTAAATTCCGAAAAGCCGGGAAATCGGACCGCGACGTACCGGGGGCATTTATGTTTCGCCGGGTATCGGCGGGAGGTGAATGTTGTGAGGAATCTCTGGAAGATCATACTGCTCAATCTCGGGCTGATCATAGCCTCCGTCGTAATCTATTCCAAAGGGTTGCTTGGGCTGCACTGGACCGGCACAAGCATCTTGTTGGACGGGCTGTCGGTCATCGTCGGTCTCGGGCTCGGCGCAGGTCTCATCTTCGGCAACGCGGCGCTGCTCAGGGAACCGAAGCGCAGGCAGGTCGCGGAGCTCAACGACCCGAACAAGGCTCTCGCGCTTATAAAAGAACACAACCACTCAAATTACTTCGGCTCTCTGGCGAAAAGCGTAGCCGATCAGGCTTCTCGCGCCGAAAGCGCAGAAAAGCGCGCGGATTTCGCCGTCAAGTCAAAATTCCAGGCGGGATCCATGACGCAGACCCGTTACTCCGCCGCCGTCGCCGCCGCGGGCGACTCTATCCGCGACAACATCGCCAACATCGCCGCAAGGTTCCAGATATTCGACGACAGGGAGTACGCAAGGCTCAAGAGCTACAGGCACGACTCCATTCCCGACGACATACAGGAAAAGCAGCTTGAGCTTTACGCCCGGAACATGGACCAGATCAAACAGATGCTCTCGGACAACGAACACATGATACTCCAGCTCGACACGCTCGCTCTCGAGATCTCGGATTCCAATGAAAGGAACCAGGGCGACGCCGAAGAGCTCATCAACGAGATCAACCGGCTGTCCGGAGAACTGAAATACTACAGCTGAGGCCCCTCCACAGCCAAAGATCGAGCGGCATTGCCATATCAGAAAGGAGCAGCCGTCATGAAAAAAGCAGTCATTCTGATCGTAACGATAGTCGTAGTCGTTGCCGCCGTTTTCGGCGGGATCGCCCTTACCCGCAATCTGGGCAAGAACACAAAGGTCGTAACCCGCGAAGACGCTCTTGCGAAGCTCGAAAGATTAGTCAAAGACGTCGCGCCCGCTACCGGGACGCCGGTCAAAAGCCTCGTTGAGTACGCAGAGGACGACAAGACCTCACAGGAGCTCCCCGAGCTGACAGACTCGAGCATAGCCGTCAGGGAATCTACCGAGCTGTTCGCCGAGATATTCGCTTCGAGCGAAAAGACCGGCTCCGGCACGGACGGCTTCCTTCGGGATATGGCGTCGCGCTTCAACAGCTCCGGCGCGGAGCTTGACGGCAGGCCCGTCTCTATCAGGCTCCGCACGGTGTCCTCCGGTCAGCAGGTCGACTACGCCGCCTCCGGCAAATACGTGCCAGACGCGGTCTCTCCGTCCTCGAGCATGAGCATACGCATGCTCAACGCCAAGGGCGTGTCCACGACCAATGCCGCGGATTCTCTCGTAATGAACTACGCCGGGCTCGTGGTATCATCCTCCACCTACTCCACTCTTATAGAGGAATACGGCGAAGCGAGCGTCAAAGCCTTCGCCCAGGCGACTGCGGACGACAAGATCGTCGTCGGCTACACCAACCCGTTCACAAGCGCCACCGGTCTGAACTTCCTCATCACGCTGCTCGACAGTTACTCCTCCGGCAACATCCTTTCTCAAAAGGCCATCGACGGTTTCAAGGCCTTCCAGAGCCACGTCCCCTTCGTCTGCATGACCACGGGGCAGATGCGCACCGCCTCCGAGAACGGGTCCTTCGACGCGTTCGTGCTCGAGTACCAGACCTTCGTAAAGGACAGCAACCTTACCAAAAACTACCGTTTCATTCCTTTCGGCTGGGCACATGAGAACCCGCTCGCCGTCATCGATTCGGCCGACAGCGACAAGAAGGCCGTACTTAAACTGTTCGCCGATTACTGCGCTGCGAACGGCGCCGACCTTGCCCTCAGCGACGGTTTCAACACAACTCCCGAGGGGTATGTCCCCATGACCGTCGAGTATACCGGCGAGGAGCTCATAAAGGCTCAGGAGCTGTTCAAGACAAACAAAGACTCCGACCCGATCGTATGCGTCTTCGTAGCCGACGTGTCCGGCTCCATGACCGGAGAGCCCATCAACACACTCAAGTCCTCGCTCATCAACTCCATGCAGTACATCAATGAGAACAATTACATCGGGCTCGTTTCATACAACGAAAACGTGACTATCGAGCTGCCGATCACCGTGTTCGACATCACGGGCCAGTCGTACTTCAAGGGCACGGTGGAATCCCTCGACGCGAACGGCGCCACCGCGACCTTCGACGCGGTCTGTGTCGCCATGCAGATGATCGAGGACAAGCTCGCAGAGCTGCCCGACGCAAAGCCGATGCTCTTCGTGCTCAGCGACGGCGAAACGAACAGAGGCCTTGACCTCGACGAGATCGAACCCGTCGTCAAGGGGCTCCAGATCCCGGTCTACACGATAGGCTACAACGCCAACATCGACGCGCTCGAGCAGATCTCCGCCATCAACGAGGGCGTCTGCATCAACGCCGATACCGACGACATAACATATCAGCTCAAGCAGCTGTTCAACGTAAATATGTAACAAAGAGAGGTAAAGAACATGTCCGATTTTTCACTTGAGATCCCGAACGAGGAA
>JAILDS010000006.1 GCA_024689165.1 Clostridia bacterium | reverse complement strand
ATGTGCCGGGCGGTCAGACGTGTGCGCTTCCGTGCTCACGCAGCCGTGGCGAGCGAGTTGACGCCCGCCACCTGCGAGGCGGACGCTTTCACGACATCCACCGCCGCCTACGGCGACGAGAACGAGGACAAGACCGTGACGGACGAGGGCACGAAGCTGCCGCACCCGTACGCGTTCGACTCCTTCGTCTGGGGAACGGGCTTCACGACGGCTCAGGCCAAGCTTGTCTGCCCTGACTGCGGCGCAGATACCCTCGTTGACGTAACTGTGACGAGCGCATTTACCGCCGCCACCTGCGAGGCGGACGCCTTCACGACCTACACCGCCGCCTACGGCGACGAGAGCGAGGACAAGACCGTGACCGACGAGGGCACGAAGCTTGCGCACCCGTATGAGTTCGATTCCTTCGTCTGGGGAGAAGGCTTCACGACCGCGCAGGCTAAGCTTGTCTGCCCGGACTGCGGCGCGGAGACCCTTGTTGACGCGGCCGTGACGAGTGAATTCACCGCCGCCACCTGCGAGGCCGACGCGTTCACCGTTTACACGGCGACCTACGGGGACGAGAGAGAGGACAAGACCGTTACCGACGAGGGCTCCTCCTCCGGCCATGCATGGGACTATGAGAACGCGACCTTCAACTGGGACGGCTTCAACTGTGTAAAGGCGACCCTGACGTGCAAGAACGGCTGCGGCGAGACCACCGAAGTCGAAGTGACCGTAACGAGTAAGATCACGACCGAGCCGACCTGCGGCACGGACGGCGTGAGGACCTACACCGCGAGTTTCACTGCAGGCGGGCAGAAATACACCGATACGAAGACCGAAGCCGTCGCTCCGGAGAGCTCCGCGCACGTCTGGGGCGAGTGGCAGACCGTCAGCGAGCCGACCTGCGCCGCGAACGGTACGTACAAACATACCTGCTCCGTGTGCGGCGCGACGGAAACGGCGGAAGGCAACGACAGACTGCCGCATGAGGACGAAAACGACGACGGCTACTGCGACGACTGCGGGATCAATACCGTCCCGGTCTGCCCGTACTGCGGCAGGACGCACAAGAACTGGGGCGTCCTCGGCCAGCTGGTCGGCGCTATACATTACATCATCTACGGACTGAAGAATCTGTTCGCGAAGTAAGACGGTACACATAAGCTTTGTTCCGCCGCGGTTTCCGCGGCGGAATTATTATATCAGACGACAAGAACCTGCCGTCTTTATCATTCATACTTGGAACAACTCTCTCAGTCGCTCCACGACAGCTCCCTCGGAGAGGGAGCCTTTAAAGCCTCCCTCCGTGAGGGAGGTGGCGAGCGTCAGCGAGACGGAGGGAGTCGTTCAGTTTCTTTCCGCCGCAGTAGAAAAAAGCGCTGATCGAGCCGACAGGTCAGGCCCGCACTGCCGGTGCATACTCCCGAGACGCGCGACGATTTGCAAAACCGAAGAATCGCGGAAAACGGCCTTGATCGCCGCCGGGACGGGACGTCATTTCATTCCGTCCGCCCGCGCCTGCGATCAAAACGGCAGGGGTCTGCCGTGCTACAGGAATATTGACCGCGACGGTTCGTCGGCGCGATCATGTGTTTTTTCGGAAAAACCGATTTTTGTATTGACAGCAGTTTTTATCCGTGATAGTATCGCTATTAAAGATAGTTCATCTATCACAGATCTGTCCGATCGCGGACGCACTTTATATTGTTTGATTGCAAGGAGCTTGCTGATGGCGGGAAAAAAGGACCCGGTCAGGACCGAAGCCACGAGGCAGAAGCTTCTCGAAGCCGGTTATGACCTGTTTGCCCGTAAAAACATAGAATCCGTTTCTTTGTCGGAGATCACAGCCGCCGCCGGCTACGGCCCGGCGACCATGTATCGCTATTTCAGCTCAAAACCGGAGTTCGTCGTAGCGGTCTCCGCGTGGAAGATCGCCCGGGTCTGGGAGGAAAACCGCGATATGAGGCCCAAAACGGATCTGTCCGTGATGACGGCGAGAGAGGTCCTCGAAAACTATCTCGATTTCTTTATTGAATTGTACCTGAACCACAGGGACGCCCTGTGCTTCAACCAGCTTTTCAATATCTACGTCCGGTCCGAGCATATAGACGCGGAGATGATAAGCCCCTATGAAGAGCTTGTCCGCACGCTTGAAAAGCGTTTCCGCGTCGTCAGTGAAAAGGCCGCGGCCGATCACACCGTCCGGACGGACGTGCCGGAAAAGGAGATGTTCCGCGCGACCCTGCACCTGATGCTTGCCGCCGTCACGCGGTACGCCGTAGGCCTTGTCTTCCGGCCGGAAAGCGAAGAACAGGCGGTAGAGGAGCTTGAAACACTCAAGCGCGCGCTCCTTCGCGAATACTGCACTTGACGCGGCGGCGCGCTCCGTGACGGCGCGATGAAGCCGCATACTCAATAATTCCTTGTTAATGCGAAAAAAATAAACGGATCAAGGAGAAAGAATCCATGCAAAAGAAACACACATCCACCTCTCGGCGCGCGCTGGCGATCCTTTTGAGCCTGCTGCTGGCGCTTGCCATGGCCGTTCCCGCGTTCGCCCGCGGCGGCTACGAGCCGGCGGACATGTACGTCGACGACCTCGGCAGAGACGCCGTCAACCTGCCCGTGACCGGACGTACTGAGCTGGACCTGACCGATAAGCCCTCCGGCTATACGTTCAAGGTCTACGACGACGGCGGCAGGACGGGCTACTGCGACCACGTCGAAAAGGACGGCTGGCTGCTGATCGAAGCCCCGGAGGGCTTCGTGCTCCAGTTCGCCGGCTGGGTCAACATCGAGTGTTACCGGGACTATCTGACCGTTTACGACGGCGATAATGATTTCGTCGACTCCTGGGTGCTGGAGAATATCATCTCTTACCGCGACCGCGAGTTCGGCTGCCTTGTGACGACCGGCAACGCCATGCTGATCCATTTCACCGGCCCGGATCTCTATACAAGCCCCGGCTTTGAGCTTTCCGTCACGCTCGTGGAGGAGGGAGCGACCTTCGGTTTCGGGGTCATTGACGTACCGCACGGCAAGGTCTACGCGCCCTACAGCGTCCAGGCGGGAAGCACTGCCACGATCACCGTGGAGCCCGATCCCGGCTACGCCCTGAAGAGCATCAGCGTTACAGACGCCAACGGCGACGATATGCTGCCCATGTATCCTTACGGCTGCGTCCGCGTCGACAATTCGATCATCTACTCGGACGACGGCTTTGCCTTCTGGAACGCCGATCCTCTGTGGTACAGCGGCGTCAGGCGGGCTTCGTTTACGATGCCCGCCTCCGACGTGACGGTGGAATATGAGATGGCTCCCATCTCCGAGGGGCTTTCCATCAACCTGCCGATCGAGGGCTATGGACAGATCGTGATCCCCGAGGAGATCCAGACCTTCAAGATCTATGACGACGGCGGCCCCGACGGCGAATTTTCGATGTACAACGACGTCTTTGCCACGCTGGTGGCGCCGGACGGTTACCGCATCCGCGTGACGGGTACCGCCGAACCCCAGGCGGGACGGAATGACTGCTGTCTGGAACTGATAGACGGCTCCACTTATTACAACGGGTCGACCGTCGCCAGCGTAACCGGCAACAGCGAAGAACATGATATCGGCACGGTGGAATCCGGCGGCAGATATATGTTCCTGCATTTCTCATCTACGTGGAACGAGGACCATTACGCCGGGATCGACCTCACGGTCACGCTGATCCCGGACGATGATTACGGCGATCCCGTATGGACCTGGGCGGATGATTACAGCTCCGCTTCCGCGACTTTCTCAAACGGCAGCCACACGGTCACGCTGGTCGACGCGGTCACCGACGTTACGTTTGTTACGGATCCCGGCTGCGAGACGGACGGCATCGGATACTATGGGGCCTCCGTCGATTTCGGCGGCGAGACTTATAACCGTGTCAGCGATGGAGACTTAACGATCCCCGGCACCGCCACGGGACACAGCTACGGCTTCACCGGCTGGAGCTGGGCGGACGATTTTTCGAGCGCGGCCGCGATCTTCACCTGCGAAAAGGGCGACGACAGTTACGGGGTGGAAGCCGATGAGATCACAAAGATCCCGGTCGGCGAGCCGTCCTGCACTCAAGACGCTACCGTGAAATATCATGCCTCCGTTACTGTGGACGGAACGGATTATTCGGGTGACTCCGAAGTCGTCTACGATCCCGGCACGGCGCTCGGCCACAGCTACAGGGATGACTGGGACTGGAACGACGACGGCTCCGCAACGGTCACGCTGACCTGCTCCGCATGCCCGGAAAAACTCACGTTAACGGTCGAAAAATCAGACATGACGGAGAATATCACACAGGAGCCCACCGAGCAGAGCGCCGGCATGGCTGCTTATACCGCCTTCGTTTCTGTGGACGGCAAGACCTATTCGAATACCCATGAGACGCAGATCCCGGCGCTGGAACACGTCCACCGTCCCGCCGGCAAGCCGACCGAATGGCGCTGGGCGGAGGACTATTCCTCCTGCACGGCTGTCTTTGTCTGCGACGGCTGCGGTACGGAGTATGAGCGCGAAGCGACCGTCAAGATGGAATGGCAGGGCGACGGCCCGGACGAGAACGGCAAGGGCAATTACTATTACATCGCTTCCGTGTCGGAAGACGGCAAAACGTATTTCGGATACTCTCCCGTTTTCACACAGCAGGGCAACAATATCTGCAAGTGGTGCGGCAAGGTCCATGGCACGGGCTTCTTTGACAAAATCGCAGCCTTCTTCCACAAGATATTTGCCGCCGTTTTCGGGGCAAAGTATTGACGTTCGTAAGATCCGCGGGCTCCGTTTACCGGATCGGCCGCGGCTGAAACCGCAAAACGTTACAAAATGAAGCGGCGGCAGGCGTTCTTCGGAATGCCTGCCGCTTTGTCATATCCGTATACGCGCAAAGGCGTCTCTGTTCTGCAAAACTCCGGGGTACCGTTTCTTCCTTCGGAATAACGCGCTTCCGGTCCGTATGGTTTTTTGAACGCCGCTTACACCCGATCCGCTGCGTCAGCCCCGATCCCTCAGAGCCTCGAGGAAAACCATAAGCAGCCGTTTCTGTTTTTCGTCAAGGTCTCCGACGTCTATGAAACCCGTGTTTTTCTCTAAACCCAAAAGTGAATCCGTCGTGGTCCGGAATACTTTGGCGAGCCTGATGAGTATCTCCGGCGACGGGAATCTCTCGGAAAGTTCATAATAGCTGACCATGGACTTGGTGACGCCGAGCCTCTCTGCGAGCTGACGCTGAGTCATCCCGTTCTCTTTCCGCAGCTCTTTGAGCCTGACGCCGAAGTCAACCATCGTGATACCTCCAAAACAATTTTTGTCAAC
>JAILDS010000296.1 GCA_024689165.1 Clostridia bacterium | reverse complement strand
GCGACGCCGGCATTTCGCCGATAAGGTCTGCGGCGTCGTCGTCGTACATCTCGGACAGGACCGCGCCGAGCTCCGCGTCGGTGAGGTAGCCTATGAGCCTTTCCTGATCGTCCGGCTCAAGCTCGGCGAACACGTCGGCCGCAACGTCCTTGTCGAGCAGTCTGAAGGCGCGGAGCATATCTTCGTTTTCGAGGTCGCTGAGAAGCAGAGCGACGTCGACCTCGTTCGCCTCGTTCAGAAAAATGCGAAGCTCGCCGTAGCTCTTCTTTTCAAGCAGCTCGGCAACTTTTTCGATATCATCAAAATCCATACAAGACCTCCTCTGAGAAAAGAAGGCGCGCGTATGGATGGTTTTCAGGCAGCCCGCTCAACGGCAGGCATCAGGGTCAGCCGGAACGGACCGGAAAAGAAAGCCTAACGGCAGACTACGGAGCTCCGGGACCTGTCGGGCGAAGCGGGACCGTCGGAAAACCATCGGTGCACGTCGCCCTGGTTATGGCTTATGCCGTCTTCCAAAAGTCTCGCCTCCCCGCATTTGATATAATTATACTATACTATCGGGATAATCTGATTGTCAAGAAAAAAATCACAGAACGATCTCTCTGCGTGCTTCGGACGAGTCGTAGACCGCCTGCATTATTTTAGAGGTCAGTATCGCGTTGGAAATGTCGTTCCGGTTCCTCTCATGCTTTCTGACGCACTCTACGAAATCGAGCACCTCGTCGCGGTGCATGTCGTTCCTTCTGAACTGCGGCTCGCTCCTGATGAGCATGCCGTCACGCACTGTATAAAGCGTGAAGCCGCCGCAGTACTGGTGCCTTATGCCGCCTTTTGTGCCGATGAAGTCGATAAAGGTGCCCGGCTCGTCAATGTTTTCCGCCCATGCGCCGTTGAAGGTGATGACCGGGCCGGAGGTGCGTATGAGCCCCGTAACGGAGTCGTCCACGTCGAAGGTCCCGTTCGGGTCGTAATCCTGCTCGGCCCACATGGAGGTGTAGATATAATCCGATATGGGGGAACCCAGCTTTGAAAACGCAGACCCGCTGACCGTAAGCGGCTCGGGGTCCGAGCACACGTACTCAACAAGGTCGAGATAATGTACACCCCAGTCGATAAGGCTCCCGCCGCCGGATGCGGCAAAGGTGGTGAAATCGCCCCCGAGACCCGGGATGGAACGGTAGGCGCGGAAAGAAGCGTAAACGTGGTAGACCTCGCCGAGAACGCCCTCGTCGATGAGCCGTTTGATCTTGTTCACGGCCGCGCTGTACCGGTTGCAGACCCCTATCGAAAGGATCCTGTCCGTTTCATAAGAGACCTTCTGCATCTCGACGGCCTCGGACAATATCCTCGCCGCGGGCTTTTCGCACAGCACGTCCTTGCCGGCGCGCATGAAGTCGCAGGCGATAACGGAGTGCATGTCGTTGTGTGTGCAGACGGACACCGCGTCGAGCCCGGGGTCGTCAAGGATCTCGTGATAGTCGTAAACCGCTTTACCGCAGCCGTTCTTCTCGACGGCGGCGTCGGCGCGCTCGGGCCTGATGTCGCAGAAATAAGCGATCTCGGCGTTTTCGCTCGCCATGTACGCGGGGATATGCGCGCTCGTCGCTATATTTCCGCAGCCGATGACCGCGACTCTGATCTTGTCTTTCATTTTTTGCACTCCTTTGCGTATGAAGCTTCGCTGTCATTTTACAACCGGAACGGAAGCGGTGTCAAGCCGAAATTGTCCTGTTGCTTTTAATGCGGATAGGTATTAAAATCCGTTTGAGGGAATCATAATGCACATTGCTGATGACGAAAGGAAGACCGTCCGACATGGAGATCAGAGAATACGCCGCGAAAGACCTGCCGGAGATGACGGCAATATGGAACGAAGTCGTCCTTGAGGGAGTCGCCTTCCCGCAGGAGGAGCTTCTTGACGAAGAAACCGGCGAGGCATTCTTCGCCTCGCAGAGCCGCTGCGGCGTCGCCGTCGATACGGACGGCAGCGTCGCTGGGCTCTATATCCTGCACCCGAACAACGTCGGCAGGTGCGGGCATATTTGCAACGCGAGCTATGCCGAAAAAGCAGGCCTCGGGGGTAAGCATACGGGCGAGGCTCTCGTCAAAGACAGCCTGGAGCAGGCGCGGCGTCTCGGCTTCAGGCTGATGCAGTTCACCGCTGTCGTCA
>JAILDS010000226.1 GCA_024689165.1 Clostridia bacterium | reverse complement strand
GCTTTCGACAAGGGCGACGTCCCCGACGGGATCACGGCGAAGATATACCACATCGCGGGGCTCGTCTACGGCGACTATACCGACGCCTTTCTCGGCGAGATCGCCGGGCTCGGCGGCAAGTTCGCCCTCGACGTCCAGTGCATGCTCAGGCACAGGTCGCCCGACGGCTCGCTGTACTTCGAGGACTGGGCTGACAAAAAGGAATGGCTGCCGAGGATAGACCTTCTCAAGACGGACGCCGCCGAGGCGGAGATACTGACAGGGCTTACAGACAGGTACAAGGCTGCGGAGCTGCTCTGCTCCTGGGGCGCCCGCGAGGTGATGATCACCCATAACGACGAGGTCATAGTCTGCAACGGAAGCGAGACCTATGCCTGCCCGATACGTTCACGCTCGCTCGCCGGCAGGACGGGACGCGGCGACACCTGCTTCGGCGCTTACATCGCCGAAAGGCTGGACCACGGCATGGAGTCGTCCCTGCTCACCGCGACGGCAGCGGTCTCGCTCAAAATGGAAAAGGCCGGGAAGTTTTCCGCCACCCGCGAGGAGCTCGACGAATACATCAGGCTGCTCTACGCCGATCTGAAAAACTGAACACATATCGTCAAAGGGGCTGTAATAATCCAATCAAAATACCGCCGCAACATCATGCCTGCGCAAAAAATACTAAAAAATCAGTCACAAAAAACGGGGAATATGGCTAAACACCGCCATATTCCCGCATTTTTTGTGAAACGGCAGGGGTCTGCCGTGCTACAGCTCAATTTGCACGGTTTTTTACAGCCCCTTTCGGTTCCGTGTTATTCGGCTGTTATCTGCAGGGCTTCCTTTGGAGCTGAAGCTTTTCTGCCTTTTTGCTGTTGGGGCAGCCGTAGTAGCAGACTATGGGATAGTCGGGATCGTCCGGTTTGACGGGCTCTATCGGCTCGTCCTTGGAGAACAGGTTTTTGATCCACGCGAAAAAACGCTTGAAAAAGTCGATGAATGCGGCCATGGAAAAACACCTCCTTTCAGTCGGGTATGATCAGTTTTATCTGTTTGAGTTCCTTTCCGCCGTAAGCGCCCATGGCGTTCGTTTCGGGGTGGACGAGGATGCCGACGTAAAAGCCGTTTTCTTTGAGCATCCTCAGATGAATACGGTCGTCCCCGGTGCTGTAGCGCAGCTCCGGCTGCGTCGGGTGGCTGTGGATGAAGCCGAGGAACCTCATCGGGGCGGAATAATCGAGCTGCGACCCGGGCAGAGCGGCGTCGGAGCTGTTCCAATAGTTCTTGTTGATGACAGCCAGCTCTCGTTTTACCGTCGCGGTTATTTTCGGCGAAAAGATCGCGTTGTCGTCGGCTCTGAGAGCCCCGTCGCAGGGTATGACGTAGCGAACGTATGCGTCGCCGCCGCAGGTGAAGCCGATCAGAGCCATCTGCTGCTCGTACATCGACTGCGGCTGGGCCTTTCCGAGATGGAAATACCGTTCGATATCGCGGTACGCCTCAGGCTCGATAATGACGGCTCCCTCGCCGGGTTCGTCCCCGGAGACCTCGCAGAACGATACGTCGGCGTTTCTTTTGAAAAAACCGCTGCGGAACGTCTCAGGGTCGGGCTTTTCGATCAGGTCGCGCCAGCAGAAGATCGGTTCGCCGGCGTCGAAGTCCATGGTGTGGAGCGAATCGCCGCTGCAGGAGTCCCTGTGAGAGCAGTCCCGGCATTTTCCGGGCAGCTCCCGCTTTCTGAAGCGTTCAAATCCCTTCGACCAGACCTCAGAAAAACTGTCTTTGAGTATGCTGCCCTGGATGAATTCGGGCCTGCGCTCCACGTTCGGGCAGACGAAAATGTCGCCGTTGGCGAGGATGGACGCGGTGTATATCCCCGAAAAGCAGAAAAATTTCCTGCCCGGCAGAAGGTCCGGAAGGTAATGCGGACAGCCCCAGATTATCTGCGTTCCTTTTTTGCGGCGGTTGAGTGTATTGACGAGCCCGGTGAAATAAACGATCTCCTCACGGGTGAGAAGCAGCTCCCTGTTGTCGAGCGCCCGTCCGATCGGGTCCATCACGCTGACGCGGATCGAGTCGAGCCCGATCGGCGCAAGGACGCGGTAAAGCTCTTCGAACTCGCGCACGTTGCGTCTGTTGGCGGTGAACGTCACCTGAAGATGGTCGAGAAAAGCCGCCGATCTGAGCATCTTCAAGCCTGCGATTATCCTGTCCCAGCAGCCGGGCAGATGCCTGAGCGAGTCGTGCGTGTCTTTGAGTCCGTCGATGCTGACGGTCACGGTCTTCATGCCGGCACCGCGCATCTTTTCGACCCGCTCCGGAGTAATGAGGGAGCCGTTGGTGACCATGCCCCACTCGAAGCCCATTGCAGACGCCTCGCTCATCATCTCGAACAGGTCGGCGCGCATCAGCGGCTCGCCGCCCGTGACGTTGAGCATGGTGTATACGCCGATGTGTTCCTTTATGTCTCGCAGGGCGGAAAGTATCTGCTCTTTCGAGAGGAGTTCGGGGCTTTCGGCGTCGCAGCGGCTGCCGCACTGGTCGCACAGGGCGTTGCACTTCTGTGTCACCTCAAGCAGCAGGGTATAGAGCGGATATCGCTTTTCCGTAAAGATCCCTCCCGTTCCGACGCTTCGCCCGAATAATAGCACATACCGCCGGAAATGTCAACAAAACCGACAAATCGACGCCTTGACATACGGGCTATATTTGGCTAAAATCTAAGTCAGTATTTTTGAAAGGAATAGTTATGGATATAGTCGAAAGATTTTTGAGCTACGTCGCTTTTCCGACGCAGTCGGACGAAAACAGTTCTTCTTCGCCCACCACCGAAAAGCAGTGGGCCCTGCTCCGCCATCTTGAGCAGGAGCTCAGGCAGATCGGCATCGCCGACGTGACTCTGAATGAGGACGGCTATCTGTTCGCGGAGATACCCGCGACGGAGGACGCCGCCGGACCGGGAGGGAGCGAGCCGCCATGCGTCGCGTTCATCGCGCACGTCGATACCGCCGCGGAGGCTCCCGACGCGCCGGCAGATCCGCGCGTCGTCGCGTATGAGGGCGGGGATATCGAGCTCGGGCACGGCAAAGCGCTGTCTCCGTCGAGGTTCCCGGAGCTGAACAGGTACGTCGGGCAGAGGCTCATCGTCACCGACGGCGCGACGCTTCTGGGAGCGGACGACAAGGCAGGAGTCGCCGAGATAGTGACTGCAGCGGAAAACGTTATCGGCAGCGGCAGGCCGCACGGCGCGATCGAGCTCTGCTTCATGCCCGACGAAGAGGTCGGCCTCGGAGCGAGACGCTGCGAGCGTTCCCAGTTCGCCGCGGAGTTCGGCTATACCGTCGACGGCGGCAGGACCGGGGATTATAATTTCGAGAATTTCAACGCCGCGAGGGCGAACGTCACCTTCACGGGCATACCGGTGCACCCGGGGACCGCCAAAAACAAGCTGATAAACGCCCTGACGCTCGCCGGGCTCTACGACGCGTCGCTTCCGGACGAACGCCCCGAAAACACCGAGGGCTACGAGGGCTTCTATCATCTGCTCACGCTCGAGGGCAGCAGCTCCGGGGCCGTCTCGTCGTACCTGATCCGCGACCACAGCCGCGAAAAGTTCGAACAGCGCAAGCGCGTCATGGAGCAAAAAGCCGCAGAGCTCAACGAGAGAATCGGACATGAGCTCGTCAGGATAGAAATAAGCGACACCTATTACAATATGCGCGGGATAATGGAGCAGCATCCCCGCGTCAACGAGCTCGCGCTCGAGGCTTACAGGGCCTGCGGCGTGGAGCCCGCCGTTGCGCCGATCCGGGGCGGGACGGACGGCGCAGTGCTCACGTTCAAGGGGCTGCCGTGCCCGAACCTGTGCACCGGGGGCGAGAACTTCCACTCGGAATACGAATACATCAGCGTCGAAGCCCTCGATAAATGCCGCGAGATCATAGAATACCTTATGACGCACGTTCAATAACGGGGTAACTGACTTCAACGCAGAAAAACACGCTTGCTTTTTGCCCGGCGCGCCTCAGTCCCGTGATCCGGGTCCCGGCGTCAATCCACATCCGACTATAGGGGGAAAACATGATAAGGATAATTTGCGTGATCCTCGCCGCCCTGATGACGGTCCTTTCGCTCGTCGGCCTGCCCGTAAAAGCGAAGTATGATC
>JAILDS010000258.1 GCA_024689165.1 Clostridia bacterium | reverse complement strand
TTTCCTCCGGCGGGACAAAGGCGCCCGACCGGGAGAGAGTGAGTATCTCGTTTTCAAGGGCGTCGATGTAAGCGCCGGGGCCGCGTCGGGTCAGGGAATAAAAGCCGCAGTAGGGGCACTTCGAGCGGCAGAAGGGGATGTGAAGGTAAAGGCCGAGGCTCTTATTCATCGGAATCGAGCTTGAGCACCGCGAGGAAGGCCTCCTGCGGGACCTCGACGGAGCCGAAGCGGCTCATGCGCTTCTTGCCCTCCTTCTGCTTCTCGAGCAGCTTCTTTTTTCTCGAGATGTCGCCGCCGTAGCACTTTGCCAGAACGTCCTTCCTCAGGGCGCGGACGGTTTCTCTTGCGATTATCTTGCCGCCGATGGCCACCTGCACCGGTATCTCGAAGAGCTGGCGCGGGATGTTTTTGGCGAGCTTTTCGGCGATCTTCCTCGCCCTTGGGTAAGCCTCGCCCCTGAAGATGATGAAGGACAGCGCGTCGATGGTCTCGCCGTTGAGCAGCACGTCGAGCTTGACGAGGTCGCTCTTTTCGTAGCCGCAGACCTCATAGTCGAAGGACGCGTAGCCGCGGGTCTTGCTTTTGAGCGCGTCGAAGAAATCGTAGATGATCTCGCCCAGCGGTATCCTGAATTTCAGTTCCGCGCGGTCGCCGGACAGGTATTCCGTGTTGATGAACTCGCCCCTGCGGTCGTGGCACAGCGCCATTATGGTGCCGATGTACTCGGAGGGCGTGTATATGCTGCACTCGGCGATAGGCTCCTCGGCGAAGTCTATGGTCGAGGGGTCGGGGTAGCGGGTGGGGTTGTCTATGTTTTCGACCGTCCCGTCGGTCAGATGCAGCTTGTAGACGACGGACGGCACCGTGCAGATCAGGTCGAGGTCGTATTCGCGGTCGAGCCGCTCCTGGATGATCTCCATGTGCAGCAGCCCGAGGAAGCCGCAGCGGAAGCCGAAGCCCAGCGCGGCGGATGTCTCGGGCTCGTATGAAAGCGCGGCGTCGTTGAGGCTGAGCTTTGCCAGAGCTTCCTTCAGGTTCTCATAATCCGCTCCGTCGGCGGGGAAGATGCCGCAGAAGACCATCGGGTTCGCCTTTTTATAGCCCTCCAGCGGCTCGGCGGCGGGCATGTCCGCCCTTGTGACGGTGTCGCCGACGCGTGCGTCGGAAACGGTCTTTATGGACGCGGTTATATAGCCCACGTCGCCCGAAACGAGCTTCTGGCACGGCACGAGCCCCGTCGCGCTCATACGCCCGATCTCGACGGTGGTGAATTCCGCCCCTGTCGCCATCATGCGGACGGTCTGCCCGACCTCGAGGGTGCCGTCGGTGATCCTGCAGTAGACTATGACGCCCCTGTAAGAGTCGTAGACTGAGTCGAATATAAGCGCCCGCAGGGGAAGGTCGTCGTCGCCCTCGGGGCAGGGGATGTCCCTGACTATCGCCTCGAGCACGTCCGCGCAGTTCTCGCCCGTTTTCGCGCTGACGCGGGGCGCCTCGGAGCAGTCGAGCCCGATAACGTCCTCTATCTCGGCGGCGACGGCGTCGGGGTGCGCCGCGGGCAGGTCGATCTTGTTTATGACCGGCACCAGCTCGAGGTTGTGGTCGAGCGCGAGGTAGGTGTTCGCCAGCGTCTGCGCCTCAATGCCCTGGGTCGAGTCGACGATGAGTATCGCCCCCTCGCAGGCGGCGAGGGAACGCGAGACCTCGTAGTTGAAGTCCACGTGGCCGGGCGTGTCTATGAGGTTGAGGGTGTATTTTTTTCCGTCCTTCGCGTTGTAATACAGCGTGACGGCGTGGCTTTTTATCGTGATGCCGTGCTCGCGCTCCAGATCCATCGAGTCGAGGATCTGCTCGGTCATCTCTCTCGTCGGCACGGAATCCGTCAGCTCCAGCAGCCTGTCCGCAAGCGTCGACTTGCCGTGGTCGATGTGCGCGATTATCGAAAAATTCCTGACGTTCTCTTTTTTTCTGAGCATTGATTCTCCTTATCGGCGCGAAGCCGCGGAAGCTGCGCGCCGGGTGCGGTCACAGCGTGTCCTTGTGCGACTTGAAGCCGAGGCCGATGACCTCGGAGGCCTCTGTGACGATTATGAAGGGCGAGTCGTCGTGCTTCATGATCATTTTTCTCGTGCCGGCTATCTCCTGGCGCTTGATCACGCAGATAAGCATCTCTCTT
>JAILDS010000140.1 GCA_024689165.1 Clostridia bacterium | reverse complement strand
GTCAAAGTCAAAAACCATGACCGCTCCGGGAAGAAGCCCGGAGTCTGTCGGAGACACGTCGACCGAGCTCCACTCCTCCTCGCTGCCGGTAAAAAAGACGTAACGAAGGGACATACAGCCCTCGAACGCGTGGAGACCGATGCTCCTGACGCTCCTGTCTAACGTCACGGAAATGAGACCGCAGTTCTGAAAAGCGTAGCCGCTCAGAACGGTCACGCCGGAACCGACGGTCGCCGATCTCAGAGCGTAACAGTCGAAGAACGCGAATTCCCCTATGTATTCAACGCTGTCGGGAATAGTTACCTCCGTGAGCAGCTCGCAGGCGCCGAAAGCGCCTTCGCCGATCCGGGTCAGGCTCTCCGGGAAGGTGAAGCCGGTCAGGGCCGAGCAGTCACCGAAGGCCCAGTTGCCGATGCTCGTCACGGTATCCGGCAATGCCGCCTCCGGCAGAGACGAGCAGCCGGAAAACGCGCCGCTGCCGACGGAGACGACGCTATCGGGGATCGATACCGAAGTGAGATTTTCAAGGCCGCTGAACGCATAGGCGCCGATGTTCTCCGCGCCCGGGGAAACGACGACTTCGACGATGTCCCCGGCATAGGCGTCCCACGGCGGCATGTTCGGTTCGGGGTCGTAGGTTGAAAGATAATCATCCATCGTTCCCGACCCGGTCACGGTGAGCACCCCGTCCGAGTCGAGCGTCCACATCAGACCGTCTCCGCAGGTACCGGAATCGACGACTTCGGCCGCCGACGCCCACAGCCCGGGCCCGGCAAAGCCCGCCGGGAGCGCGGCGAAGACCGAAACGCAGAAGGCGAGAAGAACACAGAACGACGTTTTGAAAAAGCCGCGCATAAGCCCCTCCACATGAGATATATAGTGATGGCAATACCGATCCGACGATCACTTTAACATACCGGAAGCCCGTTTTCAAGAGCCGCCCCGCACTGCGCGGCGTTTTTGTTTTACGGGTAAAAACGGCCGTCAGGTCGGGTTTCTTTGTAAGATTATATTCAGTCAACTGCAAAAAATGTTTATTTGAATTTTATGTTCAGTGAACTGCACGTTTTTCGGTTATTGTATGTCGGATTTTTAGAGCTTGCAAACGGGGCGGAGGCGTTGTAAAATAGTCCGGAGACACAGCCGCGCAGCGCGGCGGCGAAAACGGACGGATAAAATGAATTTCAACGAAGTCAGATTTCTTACCTCTTTCGGCAGTCCGAAGCAGCTGCCGGAGCCCACGCGCCCCGAGATCGCCTTTTCGGGGCACTCGAACGTGGGCAAATCCTCGATGATAAACGCTCTTTTCAACCGAAAAAACCTCGCCCGTACGAGCGCGCAGCCCGGGAAGACCGCTACGATCAACTTTTTCGACACGCCCGGGGCTTTCATAGCAGACCTGCCGGGCTACGGCTACGCGAAAAGGAGCAAGGCGGAGCTTGAGAGCTGGGGCGAGCTGATGGACGCTTATTTCACCACCGGCAGGCCCATCGCGCTGACGGTCCAGATCATCGACCTGCGGCACGAGCCGACGGACGGAGACTACCAGATGCTCGACTTCCTGACGCAGACGGGGACCCCGTTCATCATCGTCAGAACGAAGCTCGACAAGCTGAGACCCTCCGCTCTGGCGCAGAGGCTCACGGAATCGGACGAAGAGCTTGCAGACTTCCCCGGCGTCCCCCGCCTTGATTTTTCCGCCGTGACGAAGCAGGGGCTCGACGAGCTCAGAAAAGCCGTCTCGCTCGCCGTCGAGGGCGGTTCTCCGGCCGCCGGGACGCGGTAAGCCGGGCAATAAGCGCCCTGCGCGCACAAAACTCAGCGCCGCCGGCGAATATGCTGCGGCAGGGAGACATGATGGATCACAGGAACCTTATCGACCTGCACGTTTACACCGACTGTTCGCACGTCGGCCTCGCCCCCGCGACGAGGCTCTGCGAGCAGGCCTGCGACATGGGTCTGCGCGCGGTGGGCTTTACGGACCTCTGCGAAGCCGACGCGTTTTATAAACGCGACTACGAGCGGGT
>JAILDS010000042.1 GCA_024689165.1 Clostridia bacterium | reverse complement strand
TTCCTGCCGGTCAGTTCGTAGACGAGCGGGGGACGGAATACCGCCATTCCTTCAAATTCATTCGGTTTCATAGGATGACCTCCGAAATTTATTATATGCTTAATTATAGATGCGCCGCAGAAAAAAGTCAATTCGATTCGGGTAAGGACCGGGGCAGCCCGCCGTATGGAGGGCTGCCCCGGATGAAACGCTGTTTTACTTTGGGCAGAGGACCGATCAGGCTTCTCTGCCTCTGTAGAGGAACAGAGCTATCTGTCCCCTGCTGCAGGTCTCGCCGGTGCCGAAAAGTCCGCCGCCGATGCCGAGAGTGATGCCCTTTCCGGCTGCCCATGCCACGGCGTCGGCATAGAATTCGCCCTCAGGCACGTCAGAGAAAGAAGCGCCGTCTCCAGCCTCGGGCTTGCCGGCGGCCCGATACTGGAAGGTGACGACCTGCTCTCTGGTGCAGGGCTCGCCGACGCCGAAGTGCGTCGCGTCCACGCCGAGGGTTATGCCGTTTTCATATGCCCAGAGGACCGCGTCGCGGTAATAAGAACCCTCTGCGACGTCCTCGAACGGCACGGAGGAGATGCCGGGAACAGGTTTGCCGGCGGCTCTCCAGAGGAACGTCACTATCTGCTCCCTCACGCAGGGGCCGTCGGGAGCGAAGGCGGTCGCCGAGACGCCGGTGGTTATGCCTTTTACATAGGCCCACTCGACGGCATCGATCAGCTCCTCATCCTCGGGCAGGTCGGTGAACGGAAGATCGGGGACCGTGGAAGGCGGTTCGGGCTGCGCGTCCGGATTGCCTGCGGGGATCTCCCTGAATACGGCCTTGACGTATACGTCGCAGTAAGGCATCGCGAACGAGCCGCTGAAGAGAGTCAGAACGTCGGAGTCGTCGCCCTTGGTGTATCCGATCTCCTTAAGCTCGAAGCCCTCGTCGGGGACTGCTCTTATCGAGACGGTCTCGCCCGGGACGGCCTCGTGCTTATCGCAGAAGATCGTTCCGTTATCCGACTGGATGAGGTTTATATGGTAAAGAACGGGGATGACAGGGACGTCGTCGGTGAAATCGACGCTGACCAGAACGTTGCACGCGGGCATGACGAAAGTGGTGTTGAATTCGACCAGCGTGTCGGAGTTGTCGTCCCTGGTATAGAACATGCGCTCGACGGCGTAGCCCTGGTCGGGGATGGCGGTCACCGTCACGGTCTCGCCTGCGGCGGCCTCCCGCTTGTCGGCCTTCACGACGCCGTTTGCCGACTGGAGCACGGTGATGCTGTAAGTCTCCTGCGCAGGCGGTGTCGGCGCCTCTCTGAAGCGGACGCTGACGTAAACGTCGCACTGCGGAACGACGAATGAATCAATAAAGAAGGTCATGACGTCGGAGTCGTCCCTTCTGGTGTAGTACATGCAGTCGACTTCCCAGCCCTCGTCGGGCACCGCTCTGATCGATACGGTCTCGCCGGGAACGGCGGAGTCTTTGCTCGCGTAGGCGGAGCCGTGCTCGCAGGGAAGAACGTTTATGTTGGACAGGACCGTCAGCATATAGTCGTCTACCGCGAAATCGACCTTGACGAGCACGTCGTTATCGGGCATCCTGAACGAGCCGTTGAACAGGATCATGACGTCGGTGCCGTCCCGCATGGTGTAGTACATCCTTTCGACGACGTAGCCTCTTTCGGGCTCTGCCGTCACCGTGACGATTTCGCCGGGGCCGGCCTGGGTCTTATCGATGCTGACCGTGCCGTGCTGGTACGGCAGCAGCGAGACCGAGTAGGACGGAGCCGCAAGAGCCGCAACAGACAGCAGCGACAGCAGCATACACAGCGCCAGGAGGACGCCGACCGATCTGAAAGCCTTTCTTTTCATTCGAATCGCTCCTTTTTTCGCGGGCACGGCTGCGCTTCGGAAGCTCCGGCAACAGCCCGCTGATTATTAATAATATTATATCAGCATTTGAAAAGTCGTTCAAGAGCGGATTAAAACCCCGCTTCATGTTCCGTCCGCTTTCGCACGCGGATGGATTTGAAATTATTGACAAATGGGGCGTCCGGATGCTTTAATAAGCGTATAATTAAAAAACGGCGGGTCTTCCGCGCCCGGAGGGCGCCTTGCGCGGACGCCCGCCGCGGCAGATTGTTTGACGAAACGAAGGTGAGACTCAATGGAATTTGCTATGATCGAGACGGGCTGGTGGTCCATACTGCCGCCCATAATAGCGATAGTCCTCGCGCTGGCGACGAAGGAGGTATATTCCTCGCTGTTCATCGGCCTTTTCTCCGGCGTGCTCATCTACGCGTTCGCGGGAGGGGGAGGCGTCGTCAAGGCCGCGTCCACGGCGTTCAACATGATGTACTCCAAGATCTCCGGCAACGCGTACATGATCATTTTCCTCGCCCTGCTCTGGGCTGTCGTCGTGCTTGTGTCGAAGTC
>JAILDS010000236.1 GCA_024689165.1 Clostridia bacterium | reverse complement strand
CGCCGTTTCGATTTCACGGACGACGACGACCTCGCTCTGAGGCTGCTCAAGGAGGAAAAGGTGCTCGTCGTCTCCGGCACGGGCTTCAACTGGCCCGGCGCCGACCACTGCCGCATCGTCTGCCTCGCCGACACTGATACCTTCGGCTCCGCCCTCGACGGGCTCGAAAGGATGCTCGACCGCCACCGCGTGCAGTAATGACAGGCAGCAGGGAACAGGTAATAGGCCGCTCATTCCTCATTCCTGATTCCAAATCCCTATGAACCAGCTCATCCTATTCCCTATTCCCTCACTTCATCCCTAAAGAAAAACCGCGGCGTGAGCCGCGGTTTTCTGCGTTACGTTATATCGTCAGTCTCCGAAGGGGAGCCTGAGCTCCTCGAGCCCGATGACGTGCCTGAGTATCGCCCTCGCGTCGGCGGGGGTGACGTCTCCGTCGTAATCCGTGTCGGCTGCGACGTCGGAGCGCGGGGCGCGGGCCTCGAGGCCGACCGACGTTCTCAGCGCGAGCCTCGCGTCTGCCGCGGTGACCTGACCGTCGCCGTCGATGTCGCCAAGCTCGAAGGCGTTTTCATAGACGTTCGTCGTGTCGACGATAATAAACCCGCCGGCGCCGGCTGCGAACACCACGGCGCCCTTTTCGGCGTCGTATTCGAACCCGACCGAGTTAAGTCCGTCCGGTGACATTTCGTAAACGGCGAGATTCTCGGGGTTGAAGCTCTCGGGGACGGCGACCGTCATGGTCACGGAGTCGCTCTCCGGAGCGCATTCCTCTTCGTCGGCAACGAATCTCGATGCGACGACCCTCAGATCGTTGTACGGGAAGTCGTTGTAAGCCGCCCACGCGAACTGACCGCCGGTCAGATCGGTTATCTCCGCCTGAGCGCCCTCGGGCAGGGCGTCCGCGTAATATTCGATGGTAAAGTCGCCCTTTTCGTTCGTGACAGTGATAACTTCGGGCTCGGGATCTTCGCCCGGGTCCTCGCCGGGGCCGTCTTCGGAAACGATCGTCACACCGACCGATACAACCGTCATGGACATCCAGTCGTCATCAGAGAGGGTCGCCGAATCACAGTCGAAATCGAACCCGGTATAGCCGTAGACGCCTTCCCTGACCGTGAAGTCAAGGCTCAGCACCGCGCCGTCCTCTTCCTGGGCGAGGGGCTCGTCATATCCAAGCAAGAGCGCGCCCGTCTCGGGGTCGTAGCTTGCCGTGCCGCCGCTGAAGACGGAGAGGCTGTCGGGGACGTACTCCAGAACGTCCGCGTCGAAAAAGAGAACCAGATCCGCCGAAACGAGCCTGTCGATCCAGCGCCCGTTGACGGCCAGCGTGAACGTTTCGCCGGGGACCGCCGATAACGGAGCGTCGAGCCAGAACACGACGTCGTGTTCTTCCTCAGGCAGAGGCATTCTGTCCGCGCAGAAAAGCTCCGCTTCGAGCAGGGGCTCGTTGCCTTCGTCGATGTAAATGTACCCTTCCCACATTTCCTCGGAGCCCATGTACGTGACGTTCGCGAGAGAGCCGCAGCCGTAAAACGCGCGGTAGCCCACTTCACCGAGCCAATAGGGCAGGGTGATCTCGGTGATCGCAGTCTCGAAGAAAGCATAATTGCCGATAGCAGAGATCGTCGAGGGGATCTCGACCGTTTTAAGATTCGTGCATTTCTCGAAGGCGCAGGCGCCGACGGTCACGATGCCCTCTTCGATCACGGCGGCGGTGATATCATCCGCGTGATCGAACCACGGCACGTCGGAGGTCTCTGTCTCCGGATCCCAGCCGTAATAGTCGTACATTTTCCCCTTGCCGGAGATCGTCAGGACGCCGTCGGTCGAAAGCTGCCACCAGGCGGCGCCGCCGCACCTGCCGTAATCGACGACGGAAGCGTCGCCGGAAAGATCGGGCACGGGCGACCATTCGCCGTCGGAGCATATGATCTGAGCCGCAAACAGGGAGTCGTTGCCGTAAGAGTTGATATCGAGAGCGTCGAAGTCGCTCTTCGTGCCGCCGTAATTCACAGTCGCGAGAGACCCGCACTCGTCGAAGGCGTAATATTCTATTCTTTCGAGCCCTGCGGGCAGCGTGACGGAAGCGACGTTGCCGCACAGCTCGAACGTGCCGCTCGCGACGTTTGTGACGCCGTCGAGGACTTCGCCCGAAACTATGCTGTCGGCATAGTCGAACCACGGGATGTCGGAGACACCGTACGTATAGTCGTAGCCCTGGTACTCGAACATTTCACCGCTGCCGCCTATCGTCAGCTTGCCGGCTTCGTCGAGCGACCACCAGGCGTTCCTGCCGCAGATGCCGCTGCAGACTATGCCGCCCACTTCGGAGAAGTCGGGCATGACCCTGACGTCGCCGTCGGAGCAGTGCACCGTCGCGGCGAAGAGCCTGTCGTTCGTAAAATCGATGCCGTCGGTGAGCACGTCCCAGTCGTCCTTCGTGCCCGCAAAATACACGTCGCTGAGCTCATAGCACTCTCCGAAGGCGTAGTCTTCGATGAACCATACCCCCGCCGGGATGGTTATCTCTTTTATGCCGGAGCCGTAGAAGACCGCGCGCAAAATGATAGGAACGTTTTCCGGAATTTCGACGGACTGAAGGCTTTCGCAGTACATGAAGGAGTATTCGCCGATATACGCGACGGAATCGGCGATATCGACGTCCGCGAGGTTGCCGCAGCGCTCGAACGTGCACGAGCCGATGGAGGTCACTCCGTCCTCAACGACGCCGGAAACGATGCTGTCCGCGTAATCGAACCACGGCACGTCGGAGGAGCCGGTCTCAAGCTCGTTGCCCTCCTCGTCATAGTCGGGGAAGTAGCCCGCGTAGTCGAACATGTCGCCCTCGCCGGCGATCGTCAGCACGCCTTCGGTCGAAAGCTTCCACCACACGGCGGGGCCGCAGGCGCCGTAAGCGACGACGGAAGGATCGTCGGAAAGATCCGGCACGAAAGCGTCGTAGGGCTCGGGCATTTCCGTGGAGAGCTCGACGGCTACGTTCAGCTTCGCGCCCTCAGGGTCAAGAAAGCTGAGCTTCGTGCCCGAAAGGACCCTCTGGTAAGGGTAAACTGCGCCGTTGTAAAGCGGCAGGTCGAGAGAGTCGCCGAGGGTCGGCGCGTATTTCTCCGCCCACACGGTGGAATTGAAGAAGGGCGAGTAAAAATCGGGCGCCGAGCCGATGAAGGTGACGTTTCCGGAATTGTCGGATTCGGGATAAACGGGCATGACCGCCGGGCGGTGGTTGCAGGTGTTGACCTCGTTTGAATCGTTGTATTCGTCGTAGACGTTGTCGTCTATGTGCCAGATAATGATGCCCGAGGTGATATCCTCCGGCTCCTCGCCGACGATCTCTTCTCCGGTCTCGTCCGAATCGTAAGTGTAATCGTCCCCGACGTCGTCCATCACTATTATGATACCGCCGCCGCCGCTGTAATCAATGGCGAGGCCCTCGTCCCAGCCGGTGAATTCGCGGTTTTCAAGCAGGTAATACTCTCCGTCGACGAGCGTCGGTATCCTCAGCGCGGAAAACTCGCCGGAAGACTGCGCGTTGACCGAAAACTCCCCGTCGGCTTCTGCGACCATGGGGTCGAACCAGCCCAGGATCGAACGCGACCATGCGTCCATGGAATAGGGCCTGTATCCGCCGTCCTCCGTGACGCCCCAGGAGCCGGAGTCCATAACGGACAGGCAGTAGCAGGAGTAGCCGGACCAGGGTTCTCCCTCAAGATAATAAACGTCGTAAAGATCCGGGAGCCCGAGGTAGTGGCCGAGCTCGTGCGCAAGGACGCTTATCGGCTCCTGGATGATGTCGTCGTTGTCCTCCATCTGTTCGGAAATGGCGATATACGCCGTGACGGAAACTCCGTCGACCGTCGGCGAGGGGACGTCCGGATACTCAGCGATATCCCACGCGTGCGCCCAGAGATAATTCTTTTCACCCAGTTTAAACGAATCGCTCGCGCTCGCCTCGTAACCCGCCACGACAAGGCCGAGAGCGAGCTCGTTGTTTGCTATCACTCCGTCGCCGTCGGCGTCATAGGAGGCAAAGTCGATATAATCGTCGGCGGCCTCGATCGCGCCGGCGACCATCTGGACGAGCGTCACTTCCTCGGGAGTGCCCTCGGCAAGGTCGATCCAGTTGTCGTGCTTCATGGGAAGCGTGACGTGGATGATGCCGTCGTTCGCGGCGTCCGCGGCGTTGGTGTTGCCGTCCGTCCCGAAAGCCGAAGACTCGACTGCGGGCACGAAGGTGAACTGCCCGAAGGACATGTCGGTGTAGTACTGCGACAGAGAGTATTCCGTCTTGAAGATCTCCTGCGCCCAGTCGAAGCCGTCCTCATAGGCAACGTCCTCAAAGCCAGCGACGATTATGACGAGCGGAAGGTTTTTGTCCGCCTTGGTAAGGCTCGGCGCGAAGGACTTGCCTCCGATGAGCGCGGGACTGCGGACCGGGATGTCGTCGAGCGTGACAAGGTCGAAGACCTTGCTCTTGCAGCCCGGGCCGGACTCGCGGCCCGTCATGCAGACCTTAGGCTCCTGCAGCCCGCCGGCTTCCGCCGCGTCCGTCTTCTGCCCGACGCAGGTCTGCGCCGCCGTCTCGCCGGACTGCGGCTTCGCGCCGACAGCGCCCGATACCAGCAGGCACGAGCACAGAATGGCTGCGAAAACGAAGATGAAAAGAAGGGATCTTGTTCTGGTTCTCATAAGATTTCCTCCGTTTTATTGTTAGCAACAGTATACATCGGGCGGCAGCGGATTGCAAGAGCCGAATATCGGGTCGATCGCGCCGCTCAGGCGCCGGAAGGCTCAAGCTGCTCGAGCCCGACGACGTGCCTGAGGATCGCCCTCGCGTCGGCGGGCGTCACCTCGCCGTCCCGGTCGACGTCCGCGGCGGCAAAGGCGGCTTCGGAAAGAGCTTCGAGCCTGACAGCCTGCCTCAGGGCAAGCCTCGCGTCGGCGGCGGTCACCGTCCCGTCGAGATCGGCGTCGCCGGGGGCAGCGTCATCCCCGGAGGGGTCGGCCGCCGGCAGAGAGGCCGTCGAGGCGACTACCGCGCCGGAGGTGAAGACGTCGGGGAAATCCTCCGAATAGAACCATACGCTGTCCTCGATAAGGCTGAAGTGGATGTCCCCCTCGTAGCCCCTCTTGGCTCTGAAGGAAAGCGTGACGAGGGCGGAATCCTCCTTAAGCGGCTCTTCACCGGAATAATTCAGCGTCAGTCTTCCGCTGACGGCGTTGTACCTCGCCCGCAGGCCGTCGATCCCGTCGTTGACCTCCAGGCTCAGCGGGACGTAGCTTGCCTCGTCGTCAAAAGCGTACAGTGTCAGTATGGCTTTCCCGTCCTGCGCAAGAGGCTCGTTCCAGAAACCGCGCAGGGTCACGGTGAATACCTCGCCCGGGGCGACGGTCATGGGCGCGTCGATGTAGAACGCGGCGTCCGCCGTCGAGGGCACGGCAGGCCTTTCGAGGCAGAAGATCATCGCGTCGGTCAGCGGGTCGTTCCCGGGGTCGATCGATACGATATAGTACCAGTAGAGTATATCCCCCAAGTAATAGACTGTCCGCAGAGAGCCGCAGTTGTCGAAGGCCTCATAGTCTATCTGCCACAGATCGGCGGGGATGGTCACTTCCGTAAGGGCGGTGTCAGCGAAGGAACGGATGCCGAGCCTGCGGACAGTGGGCGCGATTTCGACCGACCTGAGCCCCGTACAGCCGTCGAAGGCGCCGTTGGCGACGTTCAGGATCCCCTTTTCGATAACGGCGGAGCGTATATTCCCCGCCCAGGCCGCCCAGGGGATCTCCGTCTCGTCCCACAGCTCGCGCGACATCGGGTCTTCCACCGCGTTGTAGCCGTACATCTCTCCCGCGCCGGCAATGGTGAGCGTCCCGTTGACGTCGAGCGTCCAGCGGGCGCGGTTGCCGCAGCGCCCGAAGGCGACGATGCTTTCGTCGCCCGAGAGGTCGGGATCTGCCTCGTAATCGCCGTCGGAGCAATGGACGGCGGCGTCAAAGAGCGCGTCGTTGAACTCGTCGCCTATCTCTATCTTTTCCCAGTCGGCCCCGGTACCGGCGTAATAAACGTCCGCAAGGGAACCGCAGCCGTCGAAGGCGTAATTTTCTATCATACGGACGGAGGACGGGATCGAAACCTTCTCAAGGCTGCCGCACAGCTCGAACGTGCCGGCCGTGATATACTCTATCCCTTCCCCGACGGCGCCGGAAACTATGCCGTCGGCATATCCGAACCACGGGATGTCGGACGAACCCGTCTCAAGCTCGTTCCCGTCCTCGTCCAGGTCGTGGACGAAGCCGTAGTAAAGGAACATATCGCCGCTGCCGCCGATCGTCAGCGCGCCTGCTTTGTCGAACTTCCACCACGCCCGGCGGCCGCATACGCCGCAGGCGACGGTGTTTTCATCGCCGGCAATATCGGAGGGGACGATCTCAACGTCTCCGTTGGAGCAGTGTACGGCGGCGCAGAAGAGCGGATTGTTCCGTACGCCGAACTCAACGTTGTTCGTCCATTCGTCGACCGAGGCGTTGTAGTAAACGTCC
>JAILDS010000277.1 GCA_024689165.1 Clostridia bacterium | reverse complement strand
CCTTGTCGTTTCTGCGGCTGTTTTCATGAAGCTGACTCAGGCAAACGATCAGCCTGAGCCGGTCGACGTCGAGATCGGCGTTTCTTCTCCCGACTACGGCGGACAAACGGAAGTGTTTTATAACGTCGAATCGTCTCAGGTCATAGAAATAAAGCCCTACCGGAACGGCCTTGCAGTTCTTACTCAAAGCTCGCTCATCTTTGTCAGTTCGTCAGGGAAAACGACTGGCGCTTTTTCTCACAGCTTTTCGAACGCACATATCGAGACCGGCGGTGGAGTATGCGTTTTATATAACAGGGGAAGCGCCAATTACAGGATATACCGCGGCAGCGAGCTTTTGTCTGACGTAAAAACGGAGTGCCTCGTTTATCTTGCCGCGGTTTCTTCGAACGGGAAGATCGCTTTTGCCGTCAGAGATAAAGACTGCACTTCGAAACTCATTATCCTTGATAAAAACGGTAAAGAGCTCACACAACACGTTTTCAACAGAGAAAGCATCTGCGCGATGGATTTTCAGCCCGGTTCCCGAAGGCTCTGCGTAGCGGCTACCGACGCTCAGAACGCGGTCCCTTACAGCGTTGTTGCATTTTTCAATACCAAGGACGCTTCGGAACCCGAGGATCGTTTTTCCGTAGAGGACAAGACCGTCCTCAGACTTGCATCATTTTCAAGAAGAACGATGCTTATTTGTTCCGATGCGGTGATTCTTTATGAAAACTCGGAGCTGAATTCTTTGTATGATTATACTTCCGTTTCTCTGAGATCCGTTTCTGCGTCCGACGGACTTATCGCCGTAAGGACTGCGCTGTACAACAGCGATGATTCTTCGGAGCTGAAGATCTTCAATAAAACAGGCTATGAGCTTGCATCCGAAAATCTGACGGGTCTGAGGATAAACCGTGTTTCTGCGTCCGATAAACACGTTGTGGTCCTTACCCGTGATTCGGCAGTTCTGTACAGTAAAAAAGGCGTGAATTATAAGACCGTAAACGATCTGTCGGAACCGACCGACTGTGTCGTTAACGGCAGCTGGTTATATATTCTTACCTCGGAAGGCCTGATAAAAGCCGGTTTTTAGTTTTATCAAATAATAAGGGACCTGCCTGTATGAAAGGCAGGTCCCCGTTTTTTTAGTATGATCACCAGGGCAGCAGCCAATCCTCCTGCTCATAACCGTCAAAGGTGGCCTCGCCTGAAATAAAACCTGCCTTTGCGGCTCCGTTGACGGTCAGATTCAGTACGTACGTAGCCTGTGAAACCAGGCCGTCTTTGTTGATCCTGGCAGTAATCGTCGAACCGCCGTATGTTATGTCGCAGCTTGTGACAGTCATAAAGCTGATATCGATAGAAGAAACGTCAAGATAGCCGATAGCTGAGGCGTTGTGTACGGGAACCGTTGTCATATCGACCGATTCGGGCAAGAGAGTCAAAGTAACGTTGTAGGAACCGTCGCCGTTTGAGACAGCTGATGCGGAAGTAACCCCGGCAGAGCTTAAAGTGCAGCTTTTATTCTTCGGAAGCAGGACGTCTATGTTTGCGCCTTCGCCGGTGACGGTCCTTCCGCCTGCAAAACTCAGGTCTTCATCGCTGGGCTTTACAACGCCGGATAAAAGGCTGTTCGCAATACCCTTGACAACGTCGCCGCCGGTTATATGCGTTATATCGGCGACAAAGGCTTCCGTGTGATGGGCGGTATAGGTATCCATGACAGCTTTGGTCTTGTTTACGGCATTGACGTACGCTGATACTATCTCATCCTTGCTCCAGCCGGATGGGTCGATCATGACAGTGTCTGCAGGTTGAACAGGGAAAGTCTCGACAGCGGGCTGTTCCGGCTCAGCTGCGGGGACAGTCGGATGTTCCGTAGCAGGCTCGGATGGCAGCACGATAGTTTCTGCGGCTTCCGTGGCGGGGATCACAGCAGGCCCGGTCGGCGCAGTTCCTGCTATGGGAGCCGTTTCTTCCTGCGGCGCAGGCGTGGCGGGCTCGAATGTGAAAGCCGCCGTCGTGTGCTCCACACCGTTGTTCAGGTCCTCATAATACTGATTGGGAAGCTGCGTCGACAGAGCGCACGCGGATAAAATCAACGTGCACGCAAGCAAAACGCAAAATGATGTGAAACGCCTTGATCTCATATAAGTATCCCTTTGTAAGGATCGATCATTCTGTTACCTTAAAGCCTTCCGCTTCGCGCTTGGCGACGAGAGCGGCCTGCATTTGCTTCTTTCTGTCGCCGGAGATGGTGTAGAAGAACATCGGCAGCGCGCAAAGAAGAAGGCTGACGCCGGGAACGACGGAAACGAGCGAGAACATAGCGAAGTTCTGAGTGCGCGTAAGCTCAGTAGCTGCGACGATGGTAGTCGAATTGAGCATCTCGGACGGTTCAAAACCTATCGCCATATACATTACCACGATGCCGCAGGTCGAAAGTGCGGAGCCGAGCTTGTTGATGAAGCCCTGACATGCGGCGCCGAGAGCATTGTCCCGGTGCCCTGTCTTGAGTTCCATATA
>JAILDS010000276.1 GCA_024689165.1 Clostridia bacterium | reverse complement strand
GTCGGACGCCCATCTGCCTATCGACATGACCCTGACGCCGCACTCCTCGCAGGCGGCCTTGATCTCCGGGAGCCTGGCGATAAGAGCGTCGGGGTCGTTGCCGTCGTTATAGCAGAATTCCGCCGCTTTGAGCCCGTAGCCTGCGGCCTGTCTTATGCCGTCGGCTGTGGCGTCGACGATCATTCCCAATGTCATCATGATTATATCCTTTCTCAGAAGACGACGGGCTCGCCGGTCTTCGCGCTGGTGTAGATCGCCTCGAGTATCTGCGACACGCACAGCGCCTGGTAAGGCAGCACGCAGGGGTCTGTATCGGTGATGACCGCGTTGAGCCACTGATACATGTCGTTCACGTCGGTGTCGGACCCCTTGCCGGCGAAATACGCCGCGCCGCCCGCGCTCATCGAGGGCAGCTCAAGCACCTGCCTGCCGTTTTTGACAAAGTTTATCTTCAGGTCGCCGCGGCTGTCTATACCGCCCTTGTCGCCGCAGATGATGTAGCACGCCTCGGCGGGGTCGGCATAGTTGAGCGCCCATGAGGATTTGAGCATGATGACGGCGCCGTTTTCCATCCGGATATACCCGAAGGCGGAATCCTCGACGGTGAACTTATCGGTGTCCCAGTCGCCCCAGGCGTTGGCGGAGCCTTTGCCCTCGCGCAGCTTGAAGAAGGTGTTGCCGACGACGAGCTTCGGCTTGTAGTTGTTCATCATCCACAGCGTAAGGTCGAGCGCGTGGGTTCCGATGTCGATGAGCGGACCGCCGCCCTGCTCCTCCTCGTTGAGGAAAACGCCCCAGGTCGGTACGGCCCTTCTGCGGATGGCGAAGGCCTCGGCGAAGTAGACCTCGCCGATCTCGCCCGCGTCGCAGACGGTCTTTGCGTACTGGTGCTGGCCGTGCTGGCGGTTCTGGTAGCCTATGGTCAGCTTTTTGCCGGTGCGCTCGGCGGCGTCGTACATCTTTTTCGCCTCGGCGTAGGATTTTGCCATGGGCTTTTCGCAGTAGACGTGCTTGCCGGCTTCGAGAGCGTCGACGGTGATGAAGCTGTGCTCGCGGTTGGGCGTGCAGACGTGTACGACGTCGATGCTGTCGTCCGCCAGAAGCTCCTTGTAATCGACGTAGGTCTTCGCGCCTTCTGCGCCGTATTTCTTCGCGGCGTCGACGGCCTTTTGCTCGACGATGTCGCAGAACGCGACCATTTCGCACATGTCGCCGAGCTCTTTGAGGGCGGGCATGTGCTTGCCGTTGGCGATGCCGCCGCAGCCGATTATACCTATTTTCAGTTTGCTCATACCTTTACCGTCCAACCTTTCTTATCCTCGACCTTGCCCCACTGTATAGCGGTAAGCTCGTCGTAAAGAGACTGCGTGAGCTCGCCGATATTTCCGCCGTTGACGATGTATTCCTTTCCGTCGTAGGCAAGCTCGCCGATGGGGGAGACGACGGCCGCGGTGCCGGTGCCCCAGGCCTCCTTCAGCTCGCCGGAAGCTGCGGCTGCCACAAGCTCGTCGACAGAGAAAAGCCTCTCCTCGACCTTTACGCCCCTGTCCTTAAGCAACTCTACGATGGACATCCTCGTGATGCCGGGGAGGACCGAGCCGGTGAGCTTGGGCGTGACAACAGTGTCGCCGAGCTTGAACATGACGTTCATCGAGCCGACCTCTTCGATATACTTCCTCTCGACGCCGTCGAGCCAGAGCACCTGAGAAAAGCCCATTTTGGATGCCTTGTCGCCGGCGCGGGTGGACGCTGCGTAGTTGCCGCCGCACTTGGCGTAGCCGGTGCCGCCCCTGACGGTACGGACGTCCTCGGTTTCTATCATGATCTTGACCGGGTTGATGCCTTCCTTGTAATAGGAACCGGAGGGCGAGAGGATGATTGCGAACAGAGCGTTCTTTGTGCCGTGCACGCCGAGATTGAC
Organism: Clostridia bacterium; assembly: GCA_024689165.1. GTDB lineage: Bacteria > Bacillota > Clostridia > Oscillospirales > Acutalibacteraceae > JAILDS01. Next base: position 2,357 of record JAILDS010000276.1, on the reverse strand, counting down.
GTCCGTGGCGATTATGAACGGGCGGACGTAAAGGCTCGTGCCCTCACTGTGCGGGACCCAGTCGCGGTCGATGTCCACAAGCGCCCTGAGGGCTTCGACGGCGTCGGCGGGGTCGGGAGCGGGCAGCGAGACGCGCTCGGCGGAATTGACAAGACGCTCAAAGTTCTTGTCGGGCCGGAAAAGCCTGATCTCGCCGGTGACGGTCCTGTACGCCTTGAGCCCCTCGAAGACCTCGGCTCCGTAGTGGAACACGGCGCAGGACGGCGACAGCGAGAAATCGCCGAACGGGACGATCCTCGGGTCATACCAGCCCTTGTCGATGTTCCAGTCCATGAGGAACATATGGTCTGAAAAAACTCTGCCGAAGCCGAGCTCGTTGTCGGGAGTCTTGGCCTTCGGCGCGGTCGTGCGGGTAACGGATATTTGCATTGTAATCCCTCCTTTATTAAATAAATTATAGGTTCGGCAAAACAAATGTCAAGCTGTTTTTTCGCCCCGGGCGCCGCTGTCTGATAACGTGCGCGGCGAAGGGGCGGGCGGTAGTTTGCCCCGATTATTGTTTTTTTATTAAATAACGCCGGAGATATTGAAAAACACATCAGAACGGATATAATAAAAAGTTAGTGGAATGGACTGCCCCGCGTCCTGCGGCGGCGATCCGGCCCGATAAGAGCGTAAAGGAGCAATGTTCAATGAAACGAAACCTGCGCCGTATTTTCGGCGTTGTGATGACAATCGTCCTTGCGACGACCATCATCGTCCCCTTCACCCCCACCGCCTCGGCGGCGAATTCGTCCGTCTCGTTCACCACGAGCGACCACTCGACCTTCAGAACCGGCGGCACTATGAGGATCAACAACGTCACCTCCGGCACCAGCCACAGCTGGAACGAGAACAGCCACTCCGTCTCCCAGGTGCAGATAAGCTCGCCGGTCTACCTGAAGACCTATCAGTACCAGTCCGGCGAAGGCACCTACGGCTGGTACTGCTCGAAGGCGACCCTTGAGGTCGACCGCTCCAGGTATTCAGACGTGCTCTCCACCGGGGTACAGATCCAGCTCAACACGACGATACACACCCGCGAGGGCGGCGTCCGCTGGGGCATCGAGCTGTACCCGCAGTCCAACGGCTACACCCTCGGCTCGCTGGGCAACTCATGGAACTCCACTACCGTCACCGGCTCCACCGGGGCAAGGTACACCTACACGCTGTGTAACTCCAGCGGCACGACCATGGCTTCCGCAGAAACATCGGGCGGCGACTTCACAAGGGACGCCGGCTGCGGCAAAAGCCAGGACCTGAGTTTCGGCCCCTATTACTGGTACCTCAAGGGCAGCGCCCCCGCCGTCGGTGAGACCGCCGTGGTCAGGGTCGTCGCCATCGTCTGCGTCCACCAGGGCGACAACAACTACCAGATGATCTCCGACTGGACGGATCTGACTATCAAGGGAACCTGCTCGCACTCCCAGGGCTACAACTACTCCTGCAACGGCAACGGCACGCACGTCAAGACCTGTAAGACCTGCTCGCAGCAGTGGACCGAGAACTGCTCCGGCCTGAGCACGACCAACGGCACCTGCTCCGTCTGCTCCGGCTCCTCCGCCTATACCGCGACCCTGAACGGCAACGGCGCGACTGCCGCGGGCACCGCCTCCGTCTCCGCCGTCTACGGTCAGAACATGCCCTCGGCGACGATGCCGTCGCGAACGGGCTACACCTTCGCAGGCTATTACGACACCTCCGCGGCTACCGGCGGCACGCAGTACTACACCGCAGCCGGAGCCTCGGCGCGCACGTGGAACAAGACCGCCGCGACGACCCTTTACGCCCGCTGGACGGCAAATAACTACAACGTTACCCTCAACGGCAACGGGGCGACGACCGCGGGTACCGCGAGCGTGAACGCGGCTTATGACGCCGCCATGCCCTCGGCGACGATGCCGTCGCGCACGGGCTACACCTTCGCGGGCTATTACGACACCTCCGCCGCTACCGGCGGCACGCAGTATTACACCGCCGCCGGAGCCTCGGCGCGTACGTGGAACAAGACCGCCGCGTCTACTCTTTACGCCCGCTGGACGGCAAATAACTACAACGTTACCCTCAACGGCAACGGGGCGACGACCGCCGGCACCGCCAGCGTGAATGCGACCTATGATTCCGCCATGCCGTCTGCGACGATGCCCTCGCGCACGGGTTACACCTTCGCGGGATACTACGACACCTCCGCCGCTACCGGCGGCACGCAGTATTACACGGGCGCGGGCGCTTCCGCGAGAACGTGGAACAAGACCGCCGCGTCTACTCTTTACGCCCGCTGGACCGCCAACACCAACACGGCGTACAAGGTCGAGCAC
>JAILDS010000263.1 GCA_024689165.1 Clostridia bacterium | reverse complement strand
TGCCGCGCGGCGGGACCGGCGAAGGCGGGGCTGTCGAGCCCTATACCGTCAAGGGCTCGCGCAAGTGGGTCGACATCCCGAACGACCCCGCCGATATAAGCGGAGGCTATCTGCTGGAGTATGAGATCCCGACGAGATACGACACGGAGGTCAGCGGCTTCGTCACCTCGAACGGGCAGTGCGTCGTCGTCAAATCGCCCGAATACGCCTCCGAATCCGAGGTCATGTACATTGCCGATATCGTCGACGCCGCGACACGGGCCCTGTATTCCGAAACGGGCCGCAACGCGGAGGGAAAGCATTACGGCGAGTATTTCGACCTTGAGTCCCTCGTCAATATGTACATCCTTCAGGAGCTTGGCATGAACCACGACGCGGCCTGGTCGAGCTTCTATCTGTTCAAGTCCGCCGGGTCCGGCAAGCTGTATTTTTCGCCCGTGTGGGACATGGACAGGGCCTTCGGCGAGCGCGGCCCGAAATACGGGATCGGCTACGCGGACACGTCCGTCTGGTTCGCGAACATCATGGGCTGCAACGACATCCCGTCGATACTGACCGCCGCGTACTCTCACGCCGGATTCCGGCAGGCGGTCTCCGAGCGCTGGTCCGAGCTTCGCGGGGCAGGCGTGCTCAGCGCAGGCGAAAGCTACCTTTCGGCGCTTAAGGAGCATCTCAGGGACAGCGCCGTGATGAACTCGGTCCGCTGGGATCTGTTCGACACCGTCGACACCGAAAGGGTGATCGCGCGGTGGTCGGCTTACGCGGACACCTGCCTGAACTTCGTTTCCGGGCGCGTCGCCGCTCTCGACAAGGGCTTCGGCGAAAACGGCGCTTACGTTTATTTCGACAAGACGGCAGCTTATTCCTACGACTGGGGCTACCCGGTGAAGATCTGTGAGATCGGAGACGTTATAACCGTGCCGGACGTCGCCTCCGAACGCATCGAAGTCGAAGCCCCGGAGGGCATGGCCTTCGCCGGCTGGAGCGAGCAGAGGGACGGCGGCGGCGCGGTCTATCAGCCCGGCGACGAATACGAGCTCGTCAGAGGGTATACCGTACTGTACGCCCAGTGGAAGCGTACCGCCGAGGTGATGTACGGCGACGTCGACGCCGACGGGTCCGTCACCGCAGCGGACGCGAGGCTCGCGCTGAGGAAAGCCGTCAAGCTCGAAGAGCTGACCCCGGCTCAGCTCGTCGACGCGGACGTCGACCTCGACGGCGGGGTGACCGCCGCCGACGCGAGATCCATCCTCAGGTACAGCATAGGCCTTGAGGCCGTTCTGCCGGTCGGCTGAAAACAGGCCTGCAAAGAGCGGATCAAAGAGAAAAAAAGCCGGACTCATTCCCGGCTTTTTTTACAAATCCCCTTTTTTTTTGAAAAACAACGTGATATAATAAAATCTGCGTTTATATCCACTGAAAAATCATATCGAACGGAGGAAGCTATGAAAAAGCTTTTGAGTATCATCCTGTGCGCAGCGCTGCTGTTCGCGCTCGCGGTCCCGTCCTTCGCTGAGGACGAAGCTGCGGGCGGGGCCTCGCCCGTCGTCATCGTGCCCGGCTTCGGCGAGACCCGGCTCTACCGCGTCAATGACGACGGCAGCCGCACGCTGTATTATCACGGAGTGGTCGACTCCTTCAAGGAAAAACTCGGCGATTTCATCCCCGCCGCGCTCGCTTCCGTCATCGGCATCTATTCCCCGCTGCATTCCTTCCTTGACGACATCGGCGCAGTCGTCGGCAGCCTTACCGGCATGAAGCCCGACGGCACGAGCCTCAACCCCGTTGAGATCTGGCCCTGCGGCGTAGAGAACACGTCCTACAAGGCCCTGAAGGAAAACGGCGGCTGGAGCGCGGTCGACACGCCCGCTCAGATGGCGCCCGCCCTTGCCGAAAAGGTAGGCGAGGAGAACGTGTTCGTCTTCACTTACGACTGGCGCTACGGTACCCGGACCCTCGCGGCGCAGCTTTCGGATTACGTCGACGGAGTGCTTGCCGCTACCGGCGCTTCGAAGGTCAGCTTCTACGGCAACTCCTACGGCTGCCAGCTCATCGCCGAGTACCTGTACACGCACGACAATTCCCTCGTCGATTCCGTCATGTTGTGCTCCCCGGGCTGGACCGGCACCCGCATGGTCGGCGACCTGTTCGTCGAGTCCAAAAACGACCTTGACATAAACATTCCCGCCGGCGTGCAGAGCTTTGCCCGCTATTTCCGCTATGAGCTCGACATCGACTTCCTGCTGAAGCTCCTTCCCAAGAGGATCGTGCGCGACGTGGTGTACTACGCCGTGAACACCATCCTGAAGGACTACTATCTCGGCGCGACGTCTGTCTGGTGCCTTTGCTCCCATGAGGATTACGAGGAGCTCAAGGGCCGCCTGCTCGACCCGGTGGAGAACGCAGCCGTCATTGAAGAGGCGGATTACGTTCAGAACGGCGTCGTCACGCATATCCCCGAGATAATTGAAGCCGCCCAGGCTGCCGGGGTGCGCTTCGCCGTCATAGCCGGCGAGGGCGTCGGCATGATGACCGGCCATGATGAAAACGGCGACTGCATAGTCAATATCTCCAACGCTACCGGCGGCGAGGCCACTATGCTCGGCAAGACTTTCACCGACGGCAGGTCCGGCGAGTATATCGCCCCGTCGAACGACCTCGACCTGACCAACGCCTTCCTGCCCGACAATACCTGGGTCTTCCAGGGCTTCACCCACGGACAGTGCATGTGGGACGTTTCCGCCGACCTGGTCATCGGCTTCCTTTCCGGCTCGATCGATGACGTTTATTCCGACCCGGCGTTCCCGCGCTTCGCGGACAGCCGTTCGCCCGCACTGACGGTCTCTCTGACGCTTGAGGACCGCGCCGACAACTACCTTGATACCGCCGCCGGAGAGGTCAAAGCGGTCATCAGGAACAACAGCGGCGAGAACGCCGTCAAGATCACCCGCGTGAGAGTCAACGGGCTTGATTACAAGGTGTCCGGCGCCGCCGGAAAGCTCGAGCCCGGCGAGAGCCGCGTCGTG
>JAILDS010000241.1 GCA_024689165.1 Clostridia bacterium | reverse complement strand
TTCGATTTCCTCGCAAACCATCTTGCCTCGCTCGACACGACCATACGCTCGAGCGGCGACATCGTCCTGCCCAACGTTTACTGCACTATGGCGACGGTCGTTATAGCGCCGATGTATTTCTTCTGCAAAAAGATCAGCTACAAGAAGAAGATCGCCGCCGTGATCGTTCTTATCTTCTTCTACGCGAGCTTCGTGCTCAATTACATCAATTTCCTTTGGCACGGCCTGCACTTCCCGAACGACCTGCCCTTCCGCTGGTCCTACATGTATTCGTTCTTCCTCATCCTGCTGGCGTACAACGCCCTGACGCATATCAGGAGCTTCGACGCAAAGCACATACTGCTCTGCGCCGGCGCGATTTTCGCGTTCATAATCGTCGTCCAGAAGGTCGAACAGAAGAACGTCAGCACGTCGACGGTCTATATTTCCCTCGCGTTCACCGCCGTTTTCGCGCTGCTGTACGTCGTCATGAGCAGCCGCCGCTGGGCGCGCGCCGCGACGGAGCTGTTCCTTCTGTGCGCCGTCATGACGGAGATCGTCGTCGCCGACACGGGCCATTACAACGTTTCGCAGAGCAAGACCGCCTACGCCGGCGATTATTATCAGTATCAGGAGATCCGGGAGCTCACCGAGATCGAGGATTCCACGCCGTTTTACAGGACGGAGCTTTCCGCCCTCAAGGCGAGGATGGACCCCTGCTGGTACGGCTATAACGGCGCGTCCACCTTCTCGTCTATGGCGTACGAGCCCATGTCGAAGCTCCAGAGAAAGCTGGGCATGTACGGCAACAACATCAACTCCTACACCTACAATCCGCAGACGCCCGTCTACAACACGATGAACGCGATAAAGTACATCTACGACAAGGCGGATTACAACTACCTCAAGGAAGACGGCGTTTATACCAAGAAATTCACCAACGACAAATTCACCTCCTACGAGTACAAATACTTCCTTCCCATCGCCTACTGCGTGAGCTCCGACATACTCGACTGGGACACCGGCTCCGGCACGCCGATCGACGTGCAGAACGACTATATCAGCACCGCCGCGGGCGTTTCCGGCGTGTATGAGTTCATCCCGATCGACAGCATTGAGTACGACAACGTCAACCAGTTCTACCCCTCGGAGATCACCAACGGCAGCTTTACCTACTACAAAACGAATTCCTCCGAGGATTACTGCGGCGTGACCATCCAGATCACCATGCCAAAGGCGCAGAGGCTCTGCCTTTACGTCGACTGCAAGGATCTTAAAAACGCCACCATTTCCTCCGAAAGCTATGCCGGCACGAGGAACTTCGACGAGCCGATGGTGCTCGACCTCGGCGAGTTCCAGGCGGGCGAGATAGTCGACATCACACTGTCCATCACCGAATCCGACAGCGGGTCGATCAAATTCCGCGCAGCCGGACTGAACATGAGCAAATTCGTCTCCGCCTACAACACCTTCGTCGGCAACGGCGTTCTCAATATCTCGAGCTTTTCGGACACGAGGATAACCGGTTCGATCAACGCCGCGGCGGAAGCCGGCGTGCTGTACACCTCCATACCCTACGACCACGGCTGGAAGGCGTATATCGACGGCGTCGACCGCTCCGACGAGATCGTTGAGATCGGCGGAGCCTATATGGGGCTCAACGTACCTTCCGGGCAGCACTCGATCGAGCTCAGGTTCACGCCGAAGGGCGTGCTTCCGGGGCTGGTCCTGACCGCTCTGACGACGGCTGCTCTGATCGCCGCCGCGGTCATCTTCAAAAAGAAAAAGGACCTGCTTACCGGCAAGCTCTCAAAGTTCGCGCCGATACCCGCGACTTATTACGTGAAATAACGATTATTCCCGGTTTTTCGAAAAAAGGAGCGTTTTACAGATGAAAATCAGAAAAGTTGTCTCTGTTTTGCTCGTCGCATGCCTTGCCGGCGGCGCTCTGGGCGTTTCCGCCTACGCCGAGTCCGGTTTCAAGGAGAAGGTCACGGACGTGGCCGTGACCGCGTTCGACGGGGTCGTTTCCGGTGTTCTGGGCTTTCTTTCGAAGATAATCCCGTACAGGGCCGACGCTGAGGATGCCGACAAGGGCATTTTCTATGAGGGCACGGAGGAATTCCTTGACGAGCCCGCCCCCGGCGCGCAGTGGGAGCTCGGTTCCGCATGGGCGAGCCTCGTGCCCGACGACTGGAAGGAGCATACCTACTACCTCGGCGGCTATATCGTCGCGGACAACTGGTTCACGAACAAGGTCGAGGGCCTGATCGACGACATGCGCGTGCGGGTCATAGCCCTGTCCGACGGGTCGGGCAGGGGAGTCAGCGTGTTCGGCACGATCGACTCCATCGGCGTTTCAAACAAGGACATCCGCGCCATCCGCGCCTTGGTCGCTCAGAAGGCCGCCGAGGCCGGCGTCGAGCTCAGTTCCGTCAACGTGTCATCGACGCACTGTCATTCGGGCATAGACACGCAGGGGCTGTGGACGGATCTGTTCAAAAAAGCGATACACAACGTTTTCGCTGCGTATACGGGGCTTGAGATGGATCCCGGCGCGGACGAGCATTATCTTTCATTCATGCGCGAGACCGTCGCGGACGCGATGCTCGAGGCTATCGGGAACATGACGCCCGGCACGATGACGTTTTCGAGCAAGAGCATCAGCGAAGACTATTTTTCCAACAAGAACAGGAAATCCGCGACTTCGCTGCCCACCGAGCTCAACCGCTTCGTCTTCACGCCCGACGACTCCGGCGAGCTGCCGACGATGATAGTCAACCTCGGCGCGCACCCCGACGTCACGGGCCTTCCCACCGACGACAACTCCGGCAGAGAGGTCAGCGGCGACTATATCTACTGGATGGGCGACGAGCTCGCCGCGCACGGCTATAACTGCATGTTCTTCAACGGCGCGATCGCGGGCATATACATGGGCAGGGGCCCCTCCAACGACGGCCTCCCGATGGAAAAACGCTACATGCAGTCCGAGCGCTACGGCCGCGAGATAGGCAAGCTCCTGCTCGCCATGAACATGACCGAGGACGAGATATATGAGTCCGACCTCTACGACGCGGATGTCATCGCGGCTGAAAAAGAGGCCTCCGCCGGCGGATATACGCTCTGGTGCGAGGGCTGGGAGCCGGTCGAGGAGGTCGAAGTCGAGCCTTTGTTCAACATCAGGCTCAAAGAGGTCACGCTCAGGGCGACAAACCCGCTCATCATCCTCGCCGGCAAGCTGAAGCTCGCCAACTACAACATTTTCAGGGATGAGGACCGCAATTACTGCATCACGACCGAGATCGGCTACGCCGAGTTCGGCGGTATCGGCGCGGCGCTGGTCCCCGGCGAGCTGGTGACAGACCTTTACAGGGGCGGCGGCTCGCTGACCGCCGAGGGGTCGGCCAACCATGAGGACTTCGGGCACCCGTATCTCTGCGAGATCTTCGGCGACGGCATCATCTGCTTCGGGCTCACCGAGGACGCGATCGGCTACATCGTGCCCGACAACGATTATAAGCTCGCAATCATCGACGACCATTATCAGGAGCTCATCTCTCTGGGCAAAAACACCGCGTCCACTCTTATGGACGCCTACGCCAAGCTGGCTGAAGAGATCGGAAAGTAATATCGCGGACTGCAGTCGTCTGCTGCGGACTGACCTGCTGTCAGCATAACGGGCGGGTGCGCGAACCCGCCCGTTTTCGGTTGCGACAGGCTCTGCTGCTTTCCGTGGTTGTTTGCCTGAACGCCCGCAAAACAGTAATAACATTTTTCTGCCGCTCGGGTCTATACTTAAACGGTCGATCCGAATACGGTTGATTATCAGTAATCATGGAGGTCCCTATGAAAAAACGATTTCTTCGATCCGTCTGCGCAATGCTTGCCGCGTGCCTGATGCTGTGGGCGCTCCCGACGGTATCGTTCGCGGAAACGAGCTGGTATCTTGACGAAAATTTTGAGATACAGACATTTGGAGACTGGCAGTACATCGTCGTTGACCCGGAGCTTTTTCCCGAAGTCGAGTCCTACGGAGGCGGCGCGAGGATAGTCGGTTACACCGGCACGGCCCCTGCGGTCACGATCCCCGATACGCTCGACGGTCATCCCGTTTACTCGATAGGTGAGGACGCTTTTAAGGAGAACGACGCTGTTTCCTCCGTTTTTGTTTCCGACATGGTGAGGGTGATTGAAGAAAGCGCATTTGAGAAATGCTCCGGGCTTCAGACCGTGATGGTCACGCTGAACTTGTCCGAGATCGGCGAATCGGCCTTTGAAGAGTGTGCCGCGCTGAAGACAGTCCAGTTCGAGTCGGGTTCCGCGCTCAGAACAATAGGGGCTTATGCTTTTGACGAATGCGCCGCGCTGAGCAATTTCATAATTCCAGACGGTGTTGAGACGATCGGCGATTATGCTTTCAGAGACTGCGATTCACTGCCCGGTATTGTGATCCCTAATTCCGTGACTTCTCTCGGAGAGGGTTGTTTTTACCTGTGCGACAATCTTGAAAGCGCTGTGATAGGGGACGGGGTCCCCGAGCTCAGATCGGGTTATTATTATGACAGATACCGCGGCTGCTTTGAAGAATGCATAAGTCTTTCCGAGGTCACGATCGGCAGTGGCGTCCGGACTATCGGCAAGAAATGCTTTATGAAAACGGCTTTAACGGAAGTCGACATCCCCGACTGTGTTCGCGAAATCGAAAACAGTGCTTTTGAAGATTGCGATTCGCTGACAGACATAAGAATAGGGAAGTCAGTTTATCGCATCGGAGACTGTGCCTTTTGGGATTGTGACAGCCTTAAAACCATAACGATCCCGACTAACGTTTTCGAACTGGGCGAAGGGTGTTTTTATAGCTGCGACAGCCTTGAGAGCGCTGTGATCGGCAACGGAGTATCGGAACTGCCGGCAAAATGGTATTTCAAGGATTGCGGCTGCTTCGGAGAATGCGTAAGTCTCTCCGAGGTCAGTCTCGGTTCCGGCATCAGAACTATCGGAGACGCTTGTTTTTCCGGGACTGCCCTTAGGGAGATCAACATCCACGACGGAGTGAGGGCCATAGGCGACGGTGCTTTTGAGAACTGCGTCACACTTGAAAAAGCTGTCATCGGCGATAAGGTTAAGGAAATAGGCGATAGCGCTTTCAATAACTGTGCATCCCTTACAGATCTGACCTTCGGTAAAGAGGTGACCTCGATAGGCACCGCCGCTTTCCGCGACTGCGACTCGCTGAAGGATGTCAGAGTACCCTCAAGCGTTACAATGCTCGGCGGCGGGTGCTTCTACGACTGCGACAGCCTTGAAAGCGCCGTGATCGGCAACGGAGCAACTGAATTGTCCGGTTTTACGGAATACTATACGCGCGGTTGCTTCGGGGATTGTGCCGAACTGAAAAGCGTGACGATCGGCAGCGGTCTGCTGGAGATCGGTAGCAATTCATTTACCGGGACTCAGGTTTCGTCCATTACCGTTCCCGCCAAGGTCTCGACTTTGGGCGATGGTGCGTTCAGTGATGCGGGATCGCTGGAGGATATATACTTCATGTCAAATTATCCCGTCAACGTCGGGAGCGAAGTCTACGACTCCGTTCCCGAAGAACTCGTCATCCATTATATCGACGGTAAGAACGGATACGATGACGTCGGATTCAACAAAGCAACGTTTGAGCCTATTACAGTCAACTTCGACAACAATATGGGCGGGTCGTTCTTCGGTTCTATCACCGACGATCAGCTTATTGCGGATGTCGGAGGATATGTTATCGAACCCATTGACCCGATAGCAAAGAAATATGTTTTCTCCGGATGGTTTGAGGACTCCGACTGTACCTTACCGTGGGATTTCTCCGGGACTTTCGTGACGGAAGATACAACGATTTATGCAAAGTGGATCCCTACGGATTCGATCCCGCCTCTTGCCGTCGAAGACCTTTCTGTTACCGGCGAGACCGATAAGACCATTGATATATCATGGACTGGCGTAGAAGGCGCGGACGGCTACAACGTCTACGTCGACGGCGAAATAGTTAATTCCGAGCTTGCGGGCGGCACTACTTATACACTCACCGGACTGTCTGCCGATACTACTTATGAGATTACCGTCGCCGGCGTGAACTCTGTCGGCGAGGGCGAGGAGAGCCTTATCCTTGCGGCAAGGACGTTGCTGCCCATTGTTCCCGAGAAGGTAACGGATGTCAGACTGGACGGCGAGGCGACGTCGTCTTCCGTAACCGTGGTTTGGGAACCGGTCGACGGCGCAGACGGTTATAATATTTACGTCGACGGAGAGATAGTCAATGAAGAGCTCATTACCGAGCCCGGGTATACCGTTACCGGGCTTGAACCCTCGACCGATTATGAGATCGCGGTCTCGGCTGAGTCCGATGTCGGTGAAGGAGAACGCTCCGATCCGGTCGACGTAACGACCGCTCCCGGACCAGAGTTCATTTACGGCGACGTTGACGGAGATGGAGATGTATTGCCTGCAGACGCTAGACTCACGCTTAGATATTCGGTCAATCTTGAAGAGCTTTCCGAAACAGCCGTATTGGCAGCAGACGTTGATCTTGACAGTGATGTTACGCCTGCCGACGCGAGGCTGATCCTCAGATACTGTGTCGCGCTTGAGGCAGAACTGCCGGTAGCCGAATAGGCTTACAGTTGAATTATTTTCGGCTGCGTGTCAGTTCTTAGTATAGAGACAGAAGAAAAGAACCGCCTTCGGGGCGGTTCTTTTGATTGTCAGGCCGTTACAGGTCGACGACGGCGTTCCAGTCGTCGTAGCCGTCGGGGCCGGCGGAGCGCAGAAGGACGTCGCGCAGCTCGCCCGGGCTGCCGTCCGGGTTTTTGACCTTGACCTTTTTAAGAGCGAAGTTCAGCTTTTTGAGCATCGCGGCGAAGACTTTCCCCCTGTCCGAGTCGGGCCCGTAAGAGGGGTTGCCCTCGAACATCTCCCTGACGACGTCGGAGATGAATATCTTCAGCGGCAGCTTCCTGATGGACTCCGGGCAGGAGATCAACAGCGTTCTGCACGCCCCGGCGAGGGTCATTTTGTCGAAGCGTTTGCCGAGGAAGCGGAAAACGGGCTTGAGAGCCTGTTTGTCGCCGATGCCGAATTTGTTGAGCAGCCGCTGCGGGTCGGTCTTCATGTCGGCGATAAGGTTGAGTATCATGTTGTCGAACATGTCCTTGAGGTACTGCTCGCCGCGCATCTCGCCCTTGAATTCGAATTCGCCGAAGCGGCGGGTCTTCACGTCCGCCTTTTCGGGCGAGAGGAGGGTCACGAAGCGGTAGACCGACGGGTCGGCAATGGCGGAGCCGGTGCAGACGTCGACAAAGCGGTTCCCCGCCTCTGTCGTCACTCCGTTTATAGCCTGGTTGTGCATGTGCCCCGTGAACACGAGGTGGCAGCCGCCGTCGGCAAGGAGCCGCACCGCCTTGTCCGATTCCTTCTGCACGGCGGAGCCGATCAGTCCGAAGATCGCCTTGCCGGGGAGGATAGGATAGTGGTTGACGGCAAATATCATCTCGCCGTCTTCCTTCGCCTTGCACAGCTGCTCCGCTATCCACGCCCGGTGCTCCTCGTCGAAGCGCCTTTTGCCGTCGGAAGCGCCGTCGTTGTTCAGCCCCAGCATCCGTATGCCCGGAGCGAGCTGCGCGACGTAGGACAGGTGCTGCCTGTCGGCGGCAATGGCGGAGCCGAAGCCGAAATCCGCGTAAAAATCGAAAAGCTCCTCTCGGGGCATGGTCCCGATCTCCCTGCGCCCGTTCCCGTCAAAGGCGAAGGCGTCCTCGTGGCAGTCGTGGTCTGCCGTGACGACGTAGACGCGCTTGCCGGAGTTTTTCAGGTCGTAAAGCATTTCCCGGAACAGCTCATGGCTCTCGCGCTCACCGTTGAAGGTCAGGTCGCCCGCGAAGATAACGGTGTCGGAATCCGTCTCCTTTTTCAGCGTTTCGAACACCATGCGGTTGATGGACTCCGTCTCGGCGAAACATTTCTGCTGGTACCTCATGTAT
>JAILDS010000152.1 GCA_024689165.1 Clostridia bacterium | reverse complement strand
CGACGCCATCGTCGCAAGCACCGCGCTTCAGGTGCCCCCGACGTACCGGATCGAAAGCTACGTCATCAACAGCGGCAACGTGCTGACGGCGACCGCCAACATCAAGCTCAACAAAAACGGCGAGAAGCTCGGTTCCGTCGCGACCGGCGACGGGCCCATAGACGCTGCCTTCATGGCTATAGAGCAGATAATCGGGCACCACTACGACATGGACGACTTCAGCATACGCACCGTCACCGAGGGCGCCGAGTCCATGGGCAGCGCTGTCGTCAAGCTGCGCGACGGCGGCAAGGTCTACTCCGGCAGCGGCATTTCCACCGATATCATCGGGGCCGCGGTCAGGGCGTACATCAGCGCCCTGAACAAGATCGTTTACGAGGGGGAATAAAGCGTGAAGCTGTCATTTTCCGTAAAGAACAGATACGACCTTTCCTGGGACGAGCTCTGCGACTCCGCCGCGGTGGCGGAGCTTGACGGCGTTGAGATCTTCGACGTCCTGTCGCCGGTATTCTCGGGCAAGAACAGCCCGACAAACCCGGAGCTTTCGACCGCCGCCAAACGCAGGCTCATAAACAACGGGCTTTCGATACCCTGCGTGACGACCGCCGGCGATTTCACCTCCGACACCTTCGACGCTGAGTTCTCCGCGGCTCTCTCCGCCTGCGTCAACCTCGGCGCGGAATGCGTCTGCGTGCATACCGACTGCGCCGAGCTGAGCAAATGCACCGAAGCCGCGTCGAAGCTGCTTTTGAAGCTCGAAAAAACGGGCGTGAGCCTGCTGGTCGAAACAGTCGGCGCGTTCGCCGACACCGCCAGGCTCACGGAGCTGCTCAACGCCTTCGCCCTCGATTCCTTCGCCGCCTGCTGGAACGTATTTTCGACCTGCGCCGTGACGAAGGAGGCTCCCGAGAAAACGATCACCAACCTCGGCGCGTACGTACGCCATGCGGTCATACACGACTACCGCACCGACGGCGGCGTTATCGAGCCGGAGCTTTTCGGCGAGGGCGAGCTGCCCGCGTCCGAAGTCGTAAACGCGCTCAAAAGCGTCAATTACGACGGCTTTATCTCTCTTGAGTGGGACCCCGCGTGGATCCCGGGCCTTGAGGAGCCGGACATCATCCTCACCCACTACGCGAGCTGCATGAAAAAACTGGACGTCTCGCCGCGCAGGGGCAGGGAGCTGTTCTACAACAAGGCCCACACGGGACGTTTCCTCTGGGAAAAGGAGACGCTCATCACGAAGACCTTTTCACAGGTGCTCGACTCCGTGGTCGAAGAGTTCCCCGACCAGCTCGCGTTCAAATACACTACGCTCGACTACACCCGGACGTATTCGCAGTTCCGCGACGACGTGGACGAGTTCGCGCGCACGCTGATCTCTCTGGGCGTCAGGCCGGGCAGCAAGGTCACCATATGGGCGACCAACGTCCCGCAGTGGTACCTGACCTTCTGGGCGACGACCAAGATCGGCGCGGTGCTCGTGACGATGAACACGGCGTACAAGATCCACGAGGCCGAGTATCTTCTGCGCCAGTCGGACACGCACACGCTCGTCATGATCGAAGGCTACCGCGACTCGAATTATTCGCAGATAATCAACGAGCTCTGCCCTGAGCTGAAATCCGTAAAGCCCGGCGAACAGCTCCACGCCAAGCGTCTGCCCTTCCTGAGGAACGTCATCACAGTCGGCTTCCGCCAGCCCGGCAGCCTGACTTGGGAGGAATCCCTCGAGTACGCCGAGAAGACCCCGCTCGACGAGGTCCGCCGCCGCGCCGCCGAGGTGGACGTCAACGACGTGTGCAACATGCAGTACACCTCCGGCACGACGGGCTTCCCGAAGGGAGTCATGCTGACCCACTACAACATAGTCAACAACGGCAAGAACATAGGCGACAGGATGGACCTTTCCACCGCCGACCGCATGATGGTCCAGGTGCCGATGTTCCACTGCTTCGGCATGGTACTCGCCATGACCGCGACCATGACCCACGCCGGGACGCTGCTTCCGCTGCCGTACTTCTCGCCGAAGCCGTCGCTGGCGTGCATACACAACGAGCATATAACGGCGTTCCACGGCGTGCCGACGATGTTCATCGCCATGCTGTCGCACCCGGATTTCCCGAAGACCGACTTTTCATACATGCGCACGGGCATCATGGCGGGCAGCCCCTGCCCTATCGCCATCATGCGCGACGTCGTCGATAAGATGCACATGACCGAGATCGTCATCGTCTACGGCCAGACCGAGGCGTCGCCAGGCTGCACGATGAGCTCCACCACCGACCCGCTCGAGGTCAGGGTCGCCACCGTAGGCAGCGCCATGCCGGAGATCGAGTGCAAGATAGTCGACCCTGAGACCGGCGAGGACTGCCCCGACGAGGTCATAGGAGAGTTCGTCGCCCGCGGCTACAACATAATGAAGGGCTATTACAAGATGCCCGGCGCGACCGCCTCCGCGATCGACAAGGACGGCTGGCTCCACACGGGCGACCTCGCCTGCCGTACGCCCGAGGGCAATTACAGGATCACCGGCAGGCTCAAGGACATGATAATCAGGGGCGGCGAGAACATCTACCCCAAGGAGATAGAGGAGTTCATCTACACCCACCCGAAGGTCAGCGACGTACAGGTCATCGGCGTGCCGGACAAGGCGCTGGGCGAGGAGATCATGGCCTGCGTCATCCTCAAGGAGGGCGAGACCATGACCGAAGCGGAGATGCAGCAGTACGTCCGCGACCACATGGCCAAGCACAAGGTGCCAAAATACGTCGACTTCGTCACCGGCTTCCCGATGAACGACGCCGGAAAGATACAGAAATTCAAAATGCGCGAGCAGGCGGTCGAAAAGCTCGGCCTGCAGCAGGACGCGAGCATAGAAACGGCGTAATGATGAACACAAAAAACATAATCGACGCGCACTGCCACATCTATCCCGAAAAGATAGCCCTGAAGGCGGTCGAGTCCGTTGAAAGGTTCTATCCGGAGCTGCCGCGCGACTCGCACGACGGCACGGCAAGGACGCTTATCGAGTCCGGCGCGAAGGCCGGGATAGACCGTTTTCTGGTGCACTCCGTGGCGACGAACCCGCTGCAGGTCGGCTCCATCAACCGTTTCATATCGGGCTGCGTCGCGGCGTCCGAAGGGCGTTTCATAGGCTTCGGAACGCTGCACCCGCTGTCGCCGAGGCTCAGGGAGGACTTTGAAGACCTTATCGGGCTGGAACTTCGCGGCGTGAAGCTCCACCCGGACATCCAGGAATTCGCCGCGGACATACCCGAGGCCATGCTCATCTATTCGTGGTGCGAGGAAAGGAACATGCCGGTGCTCGTCCACACGGGCGATTACAGGTATGATTATTCGAACCCCGACAGGATAGCGAACATACTGAGGACCTTCCCGGGCCTGAGCTTCATCGGCGCGCATTTCGCCGGCTGGAGCGTCTGGGATCAGTCGGCAAAACAGCTTTCGGACTTTCCCAACCTGACGGTCGACACGTCCTCTTCCCTGTATTTCCTCGGCAGGGAAAAGGCGAAACAGCTCATAGACGTCTGGACTCCGGACCGCATGATGTTCGGCACGGACTACCCCCTGTGGCAGCAGCAGCCGGAGATAGACTTCCTTATGTCGCTGGGGCTTTCCGAAGACGATTACGACAAGATCTTCCGGAAAACGGCCGAGCGCGTCATCGGCTTCACCCCCGTGCAGGCATAACGGATTTCCGGCGGAGGATCGAAAAAACAGAAAGGGGCGGTCGGTATGGGATCCGATAAAAAAAAGATCCTGCTGTGGGTCTCGGGGTGCGCGACGGCGGTAATCTGCCTTGTTATGAACCTTTGGCTGATCCCCGCGATAGAAAAAAACACAGGCGGCATACGCTGCTTCGACATGCAGTCCTTCGGCTACACGCGCGAGACGGCGCTGCGTTTTCTTGAGCTCATCGGCGACGATGGCAGAAGCATCTACCTGCGCGCGCAGCTTCCACTCGACTTTATTTATCCGGTCTGCTACACGTCTTTTTTCTCGCTGCTGCTCGTCAGGCTTCAGAAACGCGCCACGCCGCTGCTCGCGCTGCCCATCCTCCTCGCCGTATCAGATTACGCCGAGAACGTCTGCTCGATAATAATGCTGCGGGCAATGACGGTCGGCGAGGCGACGGCGGCGTTCGCTTCGGCGTGTACGGTCGCGAAAACGGCATTGATGTACGCGACGATACTCGTCATCGTCGTTCTCGCTCTCGTCCGCGCGGTCAAAAAACGCCGCGCAGGCAAACAGGCCGCATGAGTGCAGCCTTCCCGTAAGGCAGCGCGCCGCAGCTGAAACCGTCAGTCTTCGATCTGTAAACGACAGCGCGCCCGACGCAAGCCGGGCGCGCGTTTTGACGTCAACAGTCTCGGACGCTAAGGATCAGAGCATTATCTCCAGCCCGTCGTTGGCGGCGGAGTATTCGTACGGGTGGCGTTTCGCGAGCTGAGAGGCGAGCTGAGGCTCCCACATCGGATTGATATGCGTCTGGATGACGTGCTTGACCTTCATCCTGTCGAACTCGGAAACGCAGTCGTTAGGCGAAAAATGAGCAAGCTCGCAGAGAATAAGGTCGATCGGCTCCTCATAGGCGATCTTCGGGAAATCCACCGACGGGTGCTTCAGGTCGCCGGAGAAGATTATCTTTTTCCCCTCAGCCTCGACGAGGAAGGCGTGCGAGCGCTCGCAATGCTTCGTGGCGATCGCGGTGACGGACACGTTTTCGTCCTTGTAGATAAGCCCCGGCTCATAAGAGGAGATCTTCACGTCCTCCCTGACGTCGCCGCCGCCGTTCGCGTCTATCCAGCCGCGAAGAGGCGGTATCATCCTCTCGCTCGGCAGGAGGATCTCGGGGTTCGCGTCGACGAAATACCAGTTTATAAGGTCGACGAAGGACGGCAGACCGTTCGTGTGGTCGCCGTGGGGATGGGTGCAGGCAACGAGCCTAACCGATGAGACCGGGATGCCTCTGCGGCGCAGCTCGGAAATGATGGGGGTACCCATATCGATCACGTAGTAGCTCGAGTTCACCTCAAGAAGATAACTCGAACAGCGGCGCTGGGCCTCGGGCACACCGTGTGAAGTACCGATAAAGATCAAACGCATATCATTGCTCTCCTTTCAGTTGATTTTTAAGAAACGGCGGCGGGCAAAGCCCGCCGCAGATCATTTATTTTTTCTTTTTGCCCGCAGCCGCTTTTTTCGCAGGATCGAGCAGACCGTAGCAGACGGCAGCGAGCGCGCCGCCGACGAGCGGGGCAAGGATGAACACCCAGACGTTCTTCAGAGCGTCTCCGCCGACGAACAGGGCGGGGCCGAGAGACCTTGCGGGGTTGACGGAGGTCCCGGTGAAGTGGATGCCGAGAATGTGAACGAGAGTGAGCGACAGACCGATCACGACGCCGGCGACGGAACCGTTCTCCGTCTTCGAGGTCACGCCGAGGATGACGAGGACGAATACGAAGGTCAGGATGCATTCGATGAGCAGCGACAGCCAGATATTGCCGTCGTAAAGACCGTTCTGACCGAGGCTCACGTTTTTATCCACGAACAGGGTCAGCACGCCCGCGCCGGCGATGGCGCCGAGGCACTGGGCGACGACGTAGCCGATAAAGTCGACTATGCCGATCTTCTTGGAGATCAGCATCGCGATGGATACTGCGGGGTTGATGTGGCAGCCGGAAACATTGCCGATGGAATAGGCCATGGCGACTATGACAAGGCCGAATGCCAGAGCGGTGAGGAAGTATGCGCCGTCGGCGACAGCGCCGTTGCAGCCGACAGCGGCAGCGGTGCCGCAGCCGAAGAACACAAGAACAAAGGTGCCGATAAACTCGGCGATGTACTTTTTCATGTCGAACCTCCGTTTCTAATTCATACCATGATTATACCCGCGCTCGCGCAAAAAGTCAAGCCGTCCTGCATGGCAAAAAAATACCGCTTTTTCGTAAAAATCGACGTTTTTTGCAAAAAATCTTGAACATCACGGAAAATCATGGTAAAATGCGTTTAATATTGTGCAGGATAAAAAAACAAGGGGGTTTTTCGGTGGCGGAAAACAAAAACCCGGGGGTAAACGTTCAGGCCCCGGCTCCGGCGGAGGACTTTGCCGAGGAAGGGCGTAATTTCGTCCATGAGTCCAGGCGCTACGTCGGCAGGAAAGAGACCATAGCCTACGTTCTTTGGGACATGTCCTGTTCCTTCAACATCAACAACTTTTCCGACAGATACATAACGAACATCCTCGAGGTCGATCTCGGCTTTCAGGCGATAGTCACCTTCGTCAACGGCATCTGGGACGTCGTCAACGACGTTTTTACCGGCGCCATAGTCGACAAGACCCGTACCCGCTGGGGCAAGTTCAAACCCTACCTGCTCCTTCTGGCGGGTCCCGGCACTCTGGGCACGATCTTCTACTGGATACTGCCGCTGATCTTCCCAAACACGGGGCTCAAGCACATAGGCAAGTTCATCACGTACTTTGTGATGACGCTTGTCAGAGAGGGAGCCGGCACATTCCGCTCCATATCTCAGGAGGGACTCATCGCCACCATAACGCCGCACCCGGTCGACCGAACGCGGCTGATAACCGTGGCGGAATTCTTCAGCGGTCTTCTGGGTGAAAAGCTGCCCGAACAGATAATGTCCATTCTGTCCGACTTCATCGGCAACGGCGTCATAAAGGCCGGCGAGGGCAGCAGCCTCAAACAGCTGTATACGGGGCTTTACTGCGGCATGGGCGTGTTTACCGCCTTGGTCTCCGGCACCGCGTCCTTCTATTTCAACCTGATCGCCCGCGAGAGGGTCATGCAGTCGGTCGACAGGCCCAGTATCAAACAGGGCATCCGCTCCATAATCAACAACAAACCCATACTGCTGCTCACCCTTTCCGAGGTGCTGGGCAAGTTCAGCATAGGCGGGAGCAAATCGACCTATCTTTACGACGTGCTCAATTTCGGTTCGCTTTATCTCATAACCGGCATACCCGACCTCATCCTCAACCCCGTCGGCTACGCGCTCGTGCCGTGGTTCAGGAGGCATTTCTCCACAAGGACGCTTTACATCTTAGGCGCGAAGAGCGGCGATATCCTGATGTTCCCGGTGTGGCTCATCGGGTGTATCGGAGGCAAGAAGCACGGCCTTTACAAAAACGTGCTCGTCATGGCGATCTGCCTTACCCTGTGGGAGTGCGCGTTCATGATGTTCTACGGCGTCCGCGGCGTTATCGGCAGAGAGATGTACAACGAGTGCATGGACTACTGCGAGTGGAGGAACGGCTACCGCACGGAGGGCATGACCTCCGTCGCGAAGGGCCTCGCCGCCAAGCTGGCGGGCGTGTTCACCGGCACCGTCCAGACGCTCATCAAAAAATGGATAGGCTACGACCAGACCGCGTACACGACCGAGGGCGTGAAGCAGAGCTCCAACACCCAGTGGTGGCTGTTCACGATGTTCGCCGGCATGCCTTTCCTGACCGGGATGTTCTCGATCATACCGATACTGTTCTACGACCTCGCCGGCGAGAAGAAAGAGAAGATGTACGCCGAGCTCCTTCAGAGGCGCAGCGAGCTTGCCTCCGTCTCGACGACCGGTTCCGCGGAAGATCTTGAGGAAGTCAGCCGCCGTCAGATGAGTGTGGCCGACACTCACGAGAAGCTGTAAGAAAAAAACGGGCACAACACTTATCCGATAACAGGAGGGCAACGACCATGGGCGCGCTTGACAAGATCGACGCATCCGCCGAGGCGAAGGGCTCCGGCGTAAAGACGTTCTGGCAGTTCATAAAATTCATATTCGTATCGCTTCTGGCGATGATAGTGCAGTTCGCGCTGCTCAACCTGCTGAAGCTGCTGCCGCCCATCAAAGAGATGTACGCGAGCGGGCAGGATTTCCAGTGGTGGGTCTTCGTCTGCCCCGCTGCTATCGGCGGCCTGGGTTACTTTATCGTCAACAACACCGCGAATATAGTCGCGCAGATCGTGTCATTTTTCGTCAACAGGGAAAAAACCTTCAATTCCGGGGCGAATATCGCGATCACGCTTCCGATCTATATAGTATTCACCGTCGCGCTCATCGCTTTCTCCGCGTGGCTCAACCCCACCCTCAAGGACGTTTTCATGGAAAAGCTCTCATGGGGCGACGACCTTTCGGCTAACGCCGCGACCATGATCTGCTCTGCGGTACAGTTCTTCCTCTATTTCCCCGTGGACAAGATCCTTTTCAGGAAGCCGAAGGAAAAGAAGGAATAAGCTTTAGCGATTTTCCCGGACGAATAGACGCGAAAAAAACGGATGCCGGCATCCGTTTTTTTGTTTGCTTTAAAAGGCCGGAAAAAGCGGCGCGAGGGTCTCGCGCCGCCGGGTTCATTATTTATTTTTTTCGGCCAGCTCCTGCATGTAAGCCCAGGATTCCTCGGTCGCCTTGAACGGGTCGCCGTCAGTCCAGTCGCCGTCCTGCTCGTAGACGATGTAGGGGATCCTGAGGTCCTGGCAGACTCTGAAGCAGGCGTTCAGATCGACCCTGCCCTTGCCCAGGGAAGTGAAATGCCTGTTCCCGTTCTCATCGTAATCATAGTCCTTGAAGTGGACTACCTTCACCCTGCCCCTGAGCTTTCTGAGATAATCGCAGGGGTCCTTGCCGCCGACGTCGATCCAC
>JAILDS010000131.1 GCA_024689165.1 Clostridia bacterium | reverse complement strand
CAAAAAATCAGATTTCAGCGTTAGACGAGGCAAAATACGCAGAAATACTATATGTATTTCGAGTTTTTTTAACGAAGTATTACGCTCAAAGACATTTTTTGAGTCTGTTAAATCCCAAAGCTGCTCGCCCTAAAGCGGATCTTGTTTTATAAAAATCAGAGCATATTCGGAACAGGCTTTATCTCCGGCAGGTCGTCAAAGCCGTAAAATTCCTTCGCGTTGACAAAGAGAAATCTGTTTTTATCGGCGTCGGATATCTCCGGTGACTTGAGTATGAAATCAAAGCTCATCTTATAGGTGATCTCGACCATCGTCCTCGGGTAATCGCTGCCCCACATGAGCTTGTCGAACGAGCACACGTCAGCGGCTTCGAGTATAGCCCTGATCGCGGACGGGTACGGATAGAATTCGCTGTTGAAAAGCCAGGTTATGCCGCCGCTTTCCACGAAAACGTTTTTATGCCTCGCGAGCTTTATCTGCTCAAGCCAGCCATCTGTAGTTACCATGCCAAAATGCCCTATAGCGACCCTGAGGTCCGGAAGAGTCGTTATGATCTCTTCGAGCTCTTCTGTCTGAGACGCGCCTGACTCAAGCTCGATGCAGACGAATTTCCCTTTTTTACATGCGTTATCGAAAACGTCGAAGTGTTTGAGCAGACCGGGCGTTTTCAGCTTGCAGGCGCATATCTTTATCCCGTCGAAGCCGTCGAGAACGTAGTCCTCGCCTTCGTCAAAAAAGGAGCAGATCTTAAACCTTTCGGGATACTTCTCTTTCGCGCAGAGGAAATACTCGTTCTGGTTGCCGTCCATGACCTCGCCGACGATGACCGCGCCGTTTACGCCGGCGTAATCCATATTGGCGATGAGCATTTCCGGCGAATTCTCGCCGGTGACCATATATGGAGGCATCATCTGCCGGAGCTCGCCGCCGAAATCGGATATGCCGTTCGTCAGCGATCGTACGGGTCTGTCGCCGCGTCTTCCCGACTGTAGCTTCCAAAGATGCGCGTGAGCGTCAATTATCATCGCCGTCACCTTTGTCAAAACGGATGAGCATCTTCGCAAGCGAACCGTCGTTGTTCGCAAGCGCGTCGAAGGCACGCTTGGCATCCTCGGGATCGACCACGCCGCTTATCATCCTGAGTACGTCGACCTTCCCTGAGGCTACAAGATCGATAAGCGATTCAAAATCACGGGTATAGGCGTTGCGGCTTCCGAATATATTGAGCTCCTTTTTAAGTATGATCGAATGCATGAAGGTCGTCTGCCTCTTGCCGTTGCCGATAAGGATGATATTGGCTCCGTGCGAGGCCTGCTCGATGCACTCCAAGAATGTCTCCGGAGCGCCGCACGCTTCAACGCAGACGTCGAAACCGTTCCCGGACGTAAAATCAGCGCATTTCTGCGCGAGATCGCCCTCATTGTTATTTATGACGAGATCGGCGCCGTATTCCGCCGCGAGAGCGAGCCTGCTCTCAAGCAGATCGGCGACAGCAACGCGGGCGCCCATGGACTTTGCCTTTATAAGCGCAAATATGCCTATCGGCCCCGCCCCCATGATAAGCAGGTTGTCGCCCGGACGTACGGCAGCTCTTGAAAGAGCGTGTGCGCTGATCGAAAATGGCTCTATCAGGGCGAGCTCTTTCCCACCGAGGCCCTTACCCGGAATTATCCTTTCAACGGGCATCGTGATGTACTCCCTGAAGCTGCCGTCGCGCTGAACGCCCATTGTCTGGTTATCGTGGCAGGCGTTTACAATCCCTCTTTTACAGGCATAACATTTGCCGCAGTTGAAATACGGGTTGCAGGTGACCACGTCGCCGGGAGCGAGCCCCTTGTCGTTTGCCGGCACGGTAACGATCTTTGCGGAAAACTCGTGCCCGGGGATCCTGGGATAGGTCGTGAAAGGCTGGTTGCCGGTATATGAAGCGACGTCCGCTCCGCATATACCGCAGTAAAGCACCTTGAGCAGCGCCTCCCCCTCACGGGCGACGGGCATCTCTTCTTCAACGACCTCGACCTCAAACGGTTTTGTTATCCTTACAGTTTTCATCATCTTTCTCCGTCGATATATTTTTCATTCCAGATGACCGCCGTCTTCAAAGGAGCCGATTTCGAATAGATCCTGTTTACGTAAGCTTCCATGGGGTCGCGGATAAACTCGTCTTTATCTATGAGCTCGACGAGCTCGTCGAAATCACTTTTTGCGAGGATCTCTATCGCCTGCTCCATATGCCTGCGCGTGAAGTTTATCGACGCGAAGACGACCTGATTTTTGAAGCCGAAGGGCATGGAATCGAAGCTGACGCGCGGACCGAGCGAAAAGCTGTCGTAAATACCGTTACAGCCCAGCGCGCCGTGGTCGAAAGCGACACGGTGCTCCGTCTCTGTACCGGAAGTACCGATAAAAACGGAAGCGGGCCTGCCGCCGAATCTATCGATTATCAAAGACGCCGCGCCTTTTTCGTCAAGACCGTTGGAGCAAAGATAATCCGCTTTTATATGCTCTGCGGCAAAACGAGCCTTTTTGCTGTCTTCCCCGCTTCTTGCGACGAAAAGAATATTCGCGTCGGGATGATTGCGCCTTATCTGGTCGCCGATGAACAATCCCGTGGTTCCGAGACCGAATATCACAGTGCGCGAAAAAGTCTCTTCGACCGCTCGGACTCGCGCTTCCTCAAAAGAGCATCCGTCTCTTGCGGAAACCACCCTGAAAAGCTGGGCGGAACCGATATCGCACAGCCTTTCATGCTGAAAAACGGCGCACGCGTACGGGTCGCTGAAAACAAGCTTTTTTGCCAGAGACAGCGGGAGCGCGTCGAGACGCTCGTATTCTGACGGGATATGCAGCAGCATGTCCGGGTTGAAATAATCCATATCCGCGAACAGACCGTCTGCGCCGTCGCAGCCGTACTCAAAATACGACTCGTCTTCCGTAAACCTTGTGGGGTCAACGCTGTCGCCTCCCCTGATAAGAACGATCGCGAAGCGCTTTTCGGACGGAACGTAGACTACGCCCTCATGTCCGTTGATCAGCCTGTTCGTGCCCGGAGGAAATTTAGCAGACAGCTCGAGCCGCGAGCCCATTTTCATCAGCTCGAAGTCAGTCCCGCAGAAGCCGCAGAAAACAGGGATAGCCTCAACGCCTTCCTTTGCTTCCTCTCCCCTCAGTCTGGGACGTTTTGGGTTGATAAGCTCCACTGGGCCGTAACGGAGCGGCATGAGTTCATCGTTTACAAAAAAAGTTGCGTTTACCTTCAATATCCTTCCTCCGTTCGAAAAATCTTATACACCCACATATATAAGATCTGTGGAATCCGCTGTAACGGCGTCTCAATATAATCAATATCTTTCGGGAGAATATGGATTATTCTTCGTTTTCTTTCGCTTCAAAACGGTCAGAGCGGGTATGGCGAGAGCCGACGCTATGGGAGCCAGCGGCGACAGCATCGCGGCTGCGGCGCTTAGCACGGCTATGACTATCTCACCGGCGTGGCTCGGATATACCGGCGGGTCATACTTTTTATCCGGCATGACATTGAAAACGAAAGAGCAGTCGTTGTCGGGAACGTCGTTTTTATACATCATCGGTTCGACGATCTGCCTGAGCGAATAACCCAAAAGCTTCTTTTCTATCGGATAGAACGGCTGAACACGAACGACGGAATCAAGCACGTCGCACAGAGCGAGCATGAATCTGCATATCGGAGTGTCCGGAGTATATCGTCCGTCGCCCGTTTGCATATTGACAGCCGCGTCCATAATGATATCGAATATGGGTTTTTCACAAATGCTTTGATACTCGGCCTGATTCAGTCCTGCAGCCTTTCTGCAGAGCGGATACAGATGCTTTACCCGCAGTGAGAGAAGCTTTTCGCCGTAGGGCTTTGAAATAAGCTTTTCACGCTGGTCGGAAATGAATTCGTTTATCAGATGTTCGCGTACGGTGGGTTCCTCGAAATCCATTTCAGAGGTCTTCTGTACAGGTACAGTCGTCAACGTCAGCCGCTTTTCGCCGGCGTCGAGCTCGGCTATACGGTACTCGGGCGGAAGGAAGCAGATCGAAGGTGTTGTCACGTTGCAGATCACGTTGCCGAAATCGCTTGAACCGAAGGCAACGTTGGAAAAATGCGTATGCCCGCTGAAAACGAGCTCGAGACCGATGTCCGCAAGAGTATGGCAGACATAAGAGCTGCGCATATTTCTCGGAGTGCCGCCGATCTTGTACGCCGGTACCGGGGGAACTAACGGGTGGTGCGTGCACGCGAACACGTAAGCGCCTTCGCTCCTCGCCTGTTCTACGGTTTCCCTTATCCAGCGGAAGCATTCGGGTGAATAAGTGGGGCTGGCGTCGTGCATCGAATCGATATCGCGGAAGTTATTATTGAGCATGAGGCATCTCAGCCCGTCGTCGAGTTTTACGGCGTAGGAATACGCTGACTCGCAGACAGAATAAGCCTGGTCTCTTCCGAACTCCCGGTACATATC
>JAILDS010000075.1 GCA_024689165.1 Clostridia bacterium | reverse complement strand
GTGGCCGCAGCGGAAGCCCGAAGCGGCGACGGCGAGGCGGCCGTCCCGGAGCCGGGCTATGCTCGGCCAGCCGAAATACGCGTGCCTGCCGTACGGGTTGGACATGATCGTCCTTGCCTGTTCAATGATCTCGATTTTCATAATGAGCTCCTAGGGAGTAGGGAATAGGCAGTAGGGGTTAGGCAGTAGGCAATAGGGAATAGGGTACAGGGCCTACTCCCTATTGCCTATTTCCTATTGCCTGAAATGATTTCTCCGGGGCGGGGCCCCGGAGAAATCGTTTTTGTTATTTATGAACGGAACAGCTTTTTGAGCCACTGGAAGGCCAGTCCGACGTCGGAGCGCGGGAAGTCGAGCTTGCTCCAGCCGAGCTTTCCGGCGATACGTACGGGGACGGACTTGTTCGGCACCGCCTCGCCGTTCGGGATCAGGTCGTCGCAGCAGTAGACCAGCAGCGGCACGTTTTTGCCGGTGTGGGAGCCGCTGTGGAAGGTGTAGACGCCGTCTTCCTCATACAGGTCGCCGGTCTCGTGGTCGGCGGTTACGACGACGAGGGTCTCGCCGTCCTCGCGGGCGAAGCCGACGGCGGCCTTTATCGCGTCGTCGAAGCCCTTGACGGCGTTGGCGGTGTCGGCGGCCTTTTCATCCCAGTGGTAAACGTCGCCGTCGGTCCGGTGGGAGTTCTTGTCTATATGCGCGCCCTCGACCATGAGCAGGAAGCCCCCGTCGCCCGCGTCGAGCAGCTCTATCGCCTTGACGGTCATCTCCGCCAGCAGCGGGGACTCGTCGCCCTCGGGCAGCTCGGTGCGCCAGGTGTCGGAGCTGAACTGGCCGAAGCTCCTGGAGCCGGGCCCGAGCGCGTCCATCTCCGATTTGGTCGAGATATAGGTGAAGCCGCTCGCCTCGACGGTCTCTTTATCCGTGCAGTCTACCGCCGCGCCCCAGATGAGGTCGAGGTCGGACGCGAGCTGGCGCTCCGTGATGAGCTCGGAATCGTCCCTCGACTTCGCGTGGACGGAGAAGCCCGCGGGCGTCGCGCCGGTGGTCTTGTCGCTGGTGACGACGCCGGTCTTCATGCCGTGCTCGATCGCGGCTTCGGTGATGATCTTCGGGCGGACGAGGAAGCCCAGCGGGTCGAAGGCGTAAACGCAGACCTGGCCGTTGATGTTCCTCACGCCGCAGGAAAGGGCGGTCGCGCCGGCGGCGCTGTCGGTCACCTTGTGCGAGAAGGAGCGGGTCTCGGACTGGCCGCGCTCGTCGGCGGCGTCCTCCATGAACAGCTCGTAGCCCTGTTCTTTTGCGAGCTCGAGGTGGTTTTCGCCCATGCCGTCGCCTATCATGATGATGACGTTTTTGTACTCCGCTGCGCCGGCGTCCTCAGCGTAAACGAAGGGCGCGGCGGCGGAGAAGACGAGCAGAAGGACGAGGAACAGCGATGTGATCTTTCTTGTTTTCATGTCAGCCTCCTGAATTGTTCCTTTGTTCGTAGATTTTGAACAGCCGTTCTATCTCTTTTTCGTCGGCGACGGCGAGATAATCCTCGTCGCCGTCCGCCTCGAGGAAGAGGACCCCCTCCTCGGGCTTTTCGATGCTGATTATTGCGATATACTCCTTTCCGCCGTCTGTGAAAAGGTCGAGCAGCTGAAAATCCAGCTCGTTGCCGTCCTCGTCGGCGAGGGTTATCAGGCTGTCGTCGTCAAAGTCGAGGGCGTCCGACCCGTCCGGGGCGGGGAACAACGGCGCGTCGTCGGTCTCAAAGGGCTCGTCGTTGTTGAGGTTCTCAAGGTCTTCCTTCATATCTGCCTCCTGTTTTTGTGCCGGCGCCCGGTCTCCCGACCGGAACGGCAGGGGACGCGGCTCGGCTCGTCGGGGCGATTATACCACCGGACGCGGCCGTTTTACAAGAGGAAAATATGAAGTCCCCGACGCGGTGAAAATCACCAAAAAAAGGGCGACAAAAAGCCGTGACGTTTGCTTGACAACCCCCGGGGTTTGGGGTACACTAAACCGCATACGAAAGGAGAGAGCGATGTCCAGAGTTTTCAATTTTTCGGCGGGGCCCTCGATGCTCCCCGTGCCCGTGCTTGAAAAAGCCGCGGCTGAGATACTTGACTACAACGGCAGCGGCCAGTCCGTGATGGAGATGAGCCACCGCTCCGCCGTTTTTGAGGAGATCCTGCATACCACGCAGGCCCTGTTCGCGGAGGTCATGGGGCTTCCGTCGAACTATAAGGTGCTGTTCTTCCAGGGCGGCGCGACGGCGCAGTTCGCCGCCATCCCGCTGTGCTTCATGCAGAAGAACAACAAGGCCGATTTCATCATCACCGGCCAGTGGGCGAAGAAGGCTTATCAGGAGGCCGGCAAGTACGGCGCCGCCAGAGCCGTCGCCTCGAGCGCGGACAAGACGTTTTCATACATCCCGAAGACGAAGCCCGAGGACTTCGACCCGGACGCGGATTACGCCTACATCTGCATGAACAACACCATCTACGGCACGCACTACAACACCCTGCCCGACACGGGAAAAGTGCCGCTGATAGCCGATATCTCCTCCTGCTTCCTTTCCGAGGAGCTCGACGTGACGAAGTTCGCCCTCGTCTACGGCGGCGCGCAGAAGAACGTCGCCCCGGCGGGCGTCACGGTCTGCATCGTCCGCGAGGACTTCATCGGCCCCGAAAACCCGCTGACCCCGGTCATACTCAGCTATAAGACCAACCTCGACAACGACAGCATGTACAACACGCCCCCGTGCTGGAACATCTATATGTGCAAGCTCATGCTCGAGTGGATCAGGGACAACGGCGGCCTGAAGGGCATCCATGAGATGAACCTGAGGAAGGCGAACCTTTTCTACGATTACCTCGACTCGTCGGAGATGTTCTCCGGCACGGTCGTCAAGGAGGACCGCTCGCTGATGAACATCCCCTTCGTCACCGGCGACCCGGAGCTCGACAAAAAGTTCGTCGCGGAGGCGACTGCGGCCGGTTTCGTCAACCTCAAGGGGCACAGGACCGTCGGCGGCATGAGGGCGTCGATCTACAACGCCATGCCCTATGAGGGCGTCGCCGGGCTCGTGGAGTTCATGAAGGACTTCGAGAAGAGGCAGTGACAATGTACAGGATAAACACTCTCAACAAGATATCCGCGACCGGGCTCGCCGTTCTGCCGGAGGGCTTCGAGGTCGGCGAGTTCGCCGAGCCGGACGCTCTGCTCGTCCGTTCCGCGCAGGTCGACGCAGCGGCGCTTCCCGCCTCCGTCCTCGCCATAGGCAGGGCGGGCGCCGGGGTGAACAACATCCCCGTGCCGGAGTGCACCTCAAAGGGCATAGCCGTTTTCAACACCCCCGGCGCGAACGCCAACGCCGTCAAGGAGCTCGCGGTCTGCGCCCTCCTGCTCGCCTCGCGCCGCATCGTCGCGGGGGCCGGATGGTGCCGGACGCTCGCTTCCGAGGGCGATAACTTCGCCAAGGCGGTCGAAAAGGGCAAATCGCAGTTCGCAGGGCCCGAGATCGCCGGCAAGACCCTCGGCGTCGTCGGTCTCGGCGCCATCGGAGTGCTCGTCGCCAACGCCGCCGCCGGTCTCGGAATGGAGATCGTCGGTTACGACCCGTTCCTGAGCGAAAAGAACAGGGCCGCATTGTGCTCCGGTGCGAAGCTCGTCGACGATATAAACGAGCTGTTCGCCGCGAGCGACTATATCACGCTCCACTGCCCGCTGCTCGACTCCACCAAAAACACGGTCTGCGCCGAAAGCCTTGCGAAGTGCAGGGACGGCGTCAGGATCGTCAACCTCGCAAGGGGCGGGCTCGTCGATACGGGCGCGCTCATCGGCGCCGTGAAGACCGGCAAGTGCGCCGCCTACGTCACCGACTTCGCCGCTGTGGAGATGCTCGGCGTCGACGGGATCACCGTCCTGCCGCACCTGGGCGCGTCCACGCCCGAGAGCGAGGAGAACTGCGCCGTCATGGCGGCAGAGGAGATCAGCGGCTACCTGCTTTACGGCTCCGTCGTCAATTCCGTCAACCTGCCCGCGCTTGAGCTCGGCAGGCCCGAAAACAGGCGGCTGACGGCCATATCGACCTCTGACGTTTCCGCTCTGGGCGAAAAGCTCGGCGCGGTGAAGACCGCTTCCGCCTCCCGCGGCGGGGTCTTCTACACCGCCTTCGAGCTCGATACCGCCGAAGGCGCGCTCGAAGCCGCCGAAGGCTTCCCGGGCGTCGTCAAAGCGAGGCTCATATGAACCGTGGCCCCGGGTTCCGCGAAGCGAAAACCGGGCCGCTGCCGCACCGCGTCCTCAGGCGGGGCGCGTGTCTGCTGACGGCTTTAGCCGTCCTTCTTCCGGCGCTCGTGATCGCTTTTCCCCGCGCGGACGCGTTCGTCTACGCCTACGGGGTGGACGTTTCCTACGCCCAGGGCGCGAACGTCAACTGGGCGACCGTCAGGGCGCAGAACATAACCTTCGCCGTCATACGCATCGGCTACACCGTCAACGGCGGGGCGACGATGGACGCGCAGTTCGAGCGCAACTACGTCGGCGCCAAAAACGCCGGGCTGAACGTGGGCGTCTATTTCTACACCTATTCCACCACCGTCGCCGGGGCGATGTCCGACGCGGCCGCCGTGATCTCATGGCTGGGCGGCAGAAAGCTCGAATACCCCGTGTATTACGACATGGAGGAGGACCGCCAGACGACGCTTACCACCCGAACGCGCACGGATATGTGCCTCGCGTTCTGCTCTGCGCTCGAAAACGCGGGCTACCTCGCGGGGGTCTACTCGTCTAAGGACTGGTACAAGACCAAGTACTTCAAGGACGAGATCGCCGCGCGGTACGAGATCTGGCAGGCAGAGTGGCACAGGACCCGCCTGCCGGACGAGGACCTGTCCTCGGAGTGCGCCATGTGGCAGTATTCCGACAAGGGCTACGTCGCCGGCTTCAACAGCCGCGTCGACCTGGACGTCTGCTATAAGGACTACCCGACACTGGTCAGGCAGAGGGGATTGAGCGGCTATGAAAAGCAGGACATTGTCGACACACTCTTCCCGACGGTCGAGCTGCCCGACGTGAGCATCGTCTCCGATCTCGCGGGTAGAGTCATCGACCAGTACAGCCAGATGCTCGGCGACTACAAGATAAGCTGGGGGATATTCTCATCTTATCTTTACAACGTCCCGCCCGGAACGAACCTGCTCAATTTTACCGCCAATATCCGTTCTGCGACTCCGCCGGTCGTGACCGACCAGGACGGGAACAAACTCACCGATGAAAACGCGCTGGTAACGACGGGCTGCACGGCAGAATACCGTTCCCCGCTGTTCTCGCTCCCGGTAAGCTATCCCATAGTCGTCAACGGCGACCTTGATTCGGACGGTCTGGCGACCGCAGCCGACGCGAGATCGGCGCTCAGAGGGGCTCTGAAGCTTGAAAAGCTGGATTCCCTGCAGAACGCCGCCGCCGACCGCGACGGGGACAAGAGCATCACGGCGGACGACGCGAGAACGGTCCTGAGGATAGCTCTGGGGCTCGACTGAGACCCTTATAACCTTATAATAAGTTCATCATCAACGGGCGGCTTTGCCGCCGGAAGGATAATCGGTAATGAAGCGCAGCAAACGCAAATACCTTGTTTTCACTCTGACGCTCGCGCTGGTGTGCGCGGCGGTCTTCGCCGTTTCGCCCTGGCGTTCGGCCGTCTTTTCCGCAGACGACGCGTCTTACTACGTCGCGGACACGGACTCGGTAGAGGCATTCCTCTTCGACGGCGAATCCGTGCTGATGATGAGGAAGCTCATCATCACCGACACGGACTCCGACGGGACGGTCACCGCCTCCGACGCGCGCGGCGTGCTGCGCGTCGCCCTCGGGCTCGACGTCTTTTCCGGCGACAGGCGCACGCTCGACGTGGACGAGGACGGCGAGGTGTCCGCCTCCGACGCCCGCGCCCTGCTGCGGTACGCGCTCGAGATAGACAAGCTCTATATAGACTCGACCGGAGCCGTCAGGACGGGCTGGTGCACGGACCTTGCCGGGCGGGACAGGTATTTTGACGTCAACGGCGCGCTGCGCACCGGGTTTTTCACGGATTCTGACGGCAGGGTCTGGTATTCCGACGCGACGGGCAAGCTCAGGAGCGGGCTCATAAATGACGCCGGCAGGCTTTATTATACCAGGTCCGACGGCGGAGAGGTCAACGGAATCACGACCGTCGACGGCGTGACGTATTTCTTCGAGCACAACGCCGCAGTGACGGGCTTCCGGACCGCGGGCGGAGCGACCTATTGCTTCGGGTCGGACTACACGCTCGTCAGAGGGCTCGCCGATATCGGGCCGGACACGTATTATTTCGACGAGTACGGCAGGATGCTCACCGGCTTCAAGGAGTTCCCCGAGGGCTGGCGCAGGTTCGACGACAGCGGCAAAATGCAGACGGGCTTTGTGAACGTCGGCGGCGTGAGGTATTATTTCGGCGCCGACGGGATAATGGCCACCGGGCTGCAGACGATCTCGGACAAGCTCTATCTTTTCGACGGCGCGGGCCAGATGCTCTTCGGGCTCCAGACCTTCGGGGGCAGGCAGTATTTCTTTGAGGAGGACGGCTCCGGCCGGCTCTACCGCGACCCCGAAAAGATAAAGATCGCCATGATAGGCGACTCCCTCGTCCTGAACATGAACATCAACAACGTCACCGACAGGATCGACTGCTACGGCAAGGTCAGCCTGCACGTGTACGACTTCTTCAGCAAGAGCGTTTCGGGCAGCAGCCGCTGCGTCATAGACGAGATCAGCGGCAGGGGCTACGACGTCGTCGTGATCCTCGTCGGCATCAACGACATGGGCATGTCCGACACCTCCTGGGCGAATTACTACGCGCAGGTGATCGACGGAGTGCGCGAGCGCGCCCCGGACGCGGAGATCATCGCCCACGCTCTGCTGCCCGTCAACGACTCCGTCGCCCGCGCAAACGGCTACACCGTGACGAATTCGCAGATACGCGCCAAGAACGCCGTCATCAGGTCCGTCGCCGAAAGGGAGGGCGTCAGGTATATCGACGCCGCGCCCGCCGTCGCGGACGCCTCGGGCTCTCTGCCCGCGGGCGGCGCCGCAGACGGCATACACTTCTACCGCGCGTCCTGCGCCAAATGGGCGCAGTGGCTCGTCAACGAGATATGCTACGGCTGAAAACGTCCGTAAAACACATCCAGTGAATCATTGACCGGAGGTATCCCCATGAAAAAAACGATTTCCCTGATCGTCGTCCTCGCGCTCGCTCTGACGCTTCTGGCCGCCTGCGGCGGGAAAGAGCCCGCGACGACCGAAGCCCCCGCCACCACCGAGAGCACCGGCGATACGACCGCCGCGCCCGCCCCGGCGACGACCGAAGCCGAGGCGACCACCGCCGAGCCGACCGCAGAGGCCCCGACGGAGCCCGCGACCGAAGCGGTCACGGAGACGGCGACGGAAACGACCACCGAAGCGACTACTGAGCCCGCTCCCGCAGGACCGGAGTCCGCAGCCTCCGCCGCTTCGCAGATAGCATCCTCCGCGAGCTTTGAGGAGCCCCTTAACGAAAGCGGCACCGCCCTCGGCCTCGGCTTTTTCGGCATAACCGACGACATGGTCTCCGACGCGTCCTATTACGCGGCCTCCGCCGCCGTCGCCGAGGAGATACTCGTTGTGAAAGCCTCCGGCGCGGACGCCGTGCCGTCCATCATCCACGGCATGGAGCAGAGACGCGACTCGCAGATAGAGGACTATGCGGACTACGTGCCCAAGGAGGTCCCGAAGCTTGAGGACGCGGTCATCTACGCCGACGGCGAGTGGGTCGTTTTCTGCGTCAGCTCCGACGCCGCCGCAGCGCAGAGCGTCATCGAAGGGCTGTTCTGAGGTCGGAGCAGACAGCCGATAGCAGATAGCTGTCAGCCGTCAGCCGATAGCCGATAGCTTTAAAAGGAACTCGCTTCGCGAGTTGATCAAAACTGTCGGAACAAGCACGTTGCTTCAACCTTCATCCATCTCCCTCCGTCGCGCTGACGCGCGCCACCTCCCTCAAGGAGGGAGGCTTTAAAGGCTCCCTCTCCGAGGGAGCTGTCGCGAAGCGACTGAGGGAGTTGCCCTATCGAATGCTTCACCGGTCCTTTTCATTTCGTGCCCATCCGCAGGGGATGCGCTCGGAATGTAACCGGGCGGTCATGCCCGCCCCTACAAAAAGCGCCGCAGGCCCTCACTTCATCCTTCATCCTTCATACTTCATCCTTGTTTCGCTGCGGCTCCCGCCGCCGCGAAAACTTAACTCTCATGGTCTTTTCAAGCCTTGAATTCCTGACTCTTTTCCTGCCGGCAGTCCTGCTGCTGTATTTCATCGCGCCCGGCAGGCTCAGAAACGCCGTTCTGCTGCTCGGTTCGCTGTTCTTTTACGCCTGGGGGGAGCCGCTTTACATACTTCTGATGCTCGGCTCCATACTCGCAAACTACGTTTTCGGGCGCCTCGTCGGTAAATTCGGCAGGCGGAGATACATAATCGTTCTGACCGCGGTGTTCAACCTCGGTCTTTTGTGCGTTTTCAAGTACCTCGGCTTTTTCACCGAAAACCTGCACGCGCTCGTTTCCGCCGTTCCGGTCGTCAGTCTCGCGCTGCCGATAGGCATTTCGTTCTTCACCTTCCAGGCGATGAGCTACGTTTTCGACGTTTACCGCGGCACGGCCCGCGTCCAGAAAAACATACTCAATTTCGCCCTGTACATCTCGCTTTTCCCGCAGCTCATCGCGGGGCCCATCGTCCGCTACGCCGACGTCGCCGAACAGATAGACCGGCGCACCGTGACCGTCGACGGCGCCGCCTCCGGCGCGAAGCGCTTTATCGTCGGGCTTTCCAAAAAGGTCCTTCTCGCCAACGGCGCAGGCGCCGTTTTTTCCGCGGTGACGGAGACTTCGACCGCCGTGCCCGCCCTTTCCGCCTGGCTGGCGGCGGCGGCGTATATGCTGCAGATCTACTTCGACTTCTCCGGCTATTCCGACATGGCGATAGGCCTCGGAAAGATCTTCGGCTTCACCTTCCTTGAGAACTTCGACTATCCGTATATCTCCCGCTCGATCACGGAATTCTGGCGCAGGTGGCACATCTCGCTGTCGACCTGGTTCCGGGAGTACGTTTACATCCCGCTCGGCGGCAACCGCAGGGGCAGCGCGAAGCAGGTCAGGAACATACTCGTCGTCTGGCTGCTCACCGGCTTCTGGCACGGGGCGAGCTGGAATTTCATCCTCTGGGGGCTTTACTACGGGCTCCTGCTGCTGATTGAAAAATTCGTTCTCGGCCGCGTCCTCGAGCGGCTCCCCTCCGCCGTCAGGCGCGTTTACACCCTCGTTATCGTGTTTTTCGGCTGGGTGCTGTTCGCGTTCGACTCCACCGGGACCCTCTTCCCGTTCATCGGCTCGCTCTTCGGCGCCAACGGCGGCGCGGACGCGCAGGGCCTGTACCTGCTTTCTCAGAACGCCGTGGGGCTGCTCGTCGCCGCAGCGGCTTGCGTCCCCCTGTGGAAAAACCTCGCCGTGAAGCTTGAAAAAAGGCTTCCGGGCAGGCTGTTCTTCGTGCTTGAGCTCGTCTTCTTCCTCTCCCTCTTCGCGGTATGCACGGCCTTCCTCGTCGCCGGGACGTACAACCCGTTCATTTATTTCAGGTTCTGAAAGATGAAAAACAGGATATTCGTCGCTATCCTCGCAGCCTGCCTGCTGTTCTTATCCGTCGGGACGCTCGCCGCCCCGAAGAAGGACTATTCCGAGACCGAGAACCGATACCTCGCCGAATTCCCCGCCCTTTCGGCCGAAACCGTCCTTGACGGGCGCTTCACGCAGGGCGTGAGCAAATGGTGCGCCGACCATTTCATATTCCGCGACCTGTGGGTGAGCGTCAAGACCCTGTGCGACAGGGCCGCGCTCAAGACCTCCGAAAACGGCGTTTACAGGGCCCGGGACGGCAGCTTCATCGACTCTTTCGATTCGCAGGAGGATTTCTACGCCAACCTTGCTTCGGTCGAAAAATTCGCCGACGGCTTCGAAGGCTCCTTCCGCTTCATCATCGCGCCCAACCGCGCCCAGATATACCCGGAGCTGCTCCCCGCGCTCGCGCCGGTCGCCGACAGCGCGCCGCTTTACGGGGCCGCTTCCGCAGCCGCCGGGTACGTGGATACCGTCGCGCCCATCAGGGAGCGCGCCGCGCTGGACCCCGGCGCCGGGCTTTACTATCTGACGGACCATCACTGGACGGACGAGGCCGCCTTCATCGCATATAACGCGTACAGAGAAAGCCTCGGTCTCGCGCCGAGGGACGCGGGTGATTTTTCCGTCGGGACCGTCGCGGAGGACTTCTACGGCACCACATGGTCGCGCTACGGCCTTTTCGTCAGAAACGGCGGCGACGCGATAAGCGCGCCGGAACTCGGCAAAATGACCGTCACGGACTCGAAGGGGACGGTCACGGACTCGATCTATCACACCGAGGCCCTTGAGCAGAAGGACAAATACACCTATTTCCTCGGCGGCAACGACGGCCTCGTCACGGTCGAGACCGGCTCTGAGGGCGGGACGCTGCTTCTCGTCAAGGACTCCTACGCCAACTGCGTGCTGCCTTATCTGTGCTCGGATTATGCGAAGATATACGTCGTCGACCTGCGCTACTACAAGGGCTCGGTCTCCGGGCTTATAAAGGACGGCGGAGTGACCGACGCGCTGTTCCTGTACAACCTCAAGTCCTTCTGTGAGGATAAGTACGTGAGGTTCGTAAACTACTGAGGCGGTATATCGGGACGATGAAAAAGACGGACGCGGCCGGTGAAAAAGACGGCATCTTCACGTTTTATCCCTCAAAGGAGGCTTTTTCCCGCGCCGGCAGTACGGACAGGACGCGGCTGCTTCTGGTATACACCAATCTCGGGTTCGGCGGTATCGCGAGGTCGCTGACCGAGCTGCTGCGG